>NZ_SCND01000333.1:0-6638 GCF_005503585.1 Pseudomonas sp. 2VD | reverse complement strand
ATCTGGTTCCGGCGCCGGGTGGGGTGCTGATTCGCAACGACAAGGCAGAGGTGGTCGGCGCGGTCGGTATCAGCGGCGATACCTCGGATATCGACGAGCAATGCGCGATCCAGGGCGTGCTGGCGGTCGGGCTGGTGCCCGACGCCGGTTGAGCTTGCGGCCCGCTCACCAGGACCGGGCCTTCGCTCCCTTCTTCAGGTGGCGTACGCCGCCATCCACCAGGCTCTTCGTGCCATACCTGCAGCGGGGCTCGTTCGAGGCCAGGAATAGCGCGGCACTGGCAATCTCCAGCGGCTCCCCCAGGCGTCCCGGCCAATCTTCTCCCTCAGCGCCTGGGCGGCCTCGAGTTCGGTAGCGGCCTTGTCCAGCGCTGGCGTCCGGGTCGGCCCCGGGCTCAGGGCGTTGACCCGGATACCGTGCTCGAGCAACTCCGCCGATAGCGTCCAGGCGAGGTGTATGCGGAGCTGCCGCCGCGGGTCGAATACCGCGTCACGCCGCTCGGTGCGAAGCCGGCGCTGGGGCGGGGGCGGCACGCGATTGAGCGTGCCGCGGCGGGTCAGAGCGGCAGCGGCCGAAGCCGGCCGGCGCTCTTGCCGGATTGCCCGTCGGGCGTGCAGCCTTTCAGGACCAGGCGGGTGATGGTTTCCACCGCAGCGTCGTAGTCGGCGTCGCTGAGCTGTTCCTTGCCGGTGACGATGGAAATCTGCCAATCGAAGTCGGCATAGGTCTGGGTCGCCGCCCAGATGGCAAAGAGCAGGTGATGCGGGTCCACCGGGGCGAGCTGGCCACGGTCGATCCAGGTCTGCAGGCAGGTGACGTTGCGCTGGGCCTGGGCGTTCAGTTCGTCGAGGTATTCCTTCGGCAGGTGCGGCGCGCCGTGCATGATCTCGCTGGCGAAGACCTTGGAGGCATGCGGCAGCTCGCGGGAGATGCGGATCTTCGAGCGGATGTAGGCGGGCAGGGCGAGCAGCGGGTCGTCTTCCACGCGGAACGGCGCCGACGCTTGCAGCAGCGGCTCGACGATGCTTTCCAGCACGCAGCGATAGAGGTTTTCCTTGGACTGGAAGTAGTAGTAGACGTTGGGCTTGGGCAGGCCGGCGCGGGCGGCGATGTCGCTGGTCTTGGTCGCCGCGAAGCCCTTGTCGGCGAATTCCTCGCTGGCGGCGCGGAGGATCAGGCGCTTGTTGCGCTCGCGGATGCTGGTCATCAGTCCTTGTTCTTCATTGCTGCAACGGCGGCAGGAAGCCGAGGATGGTAGCACCCGCCCGGAGCGCCCCTCAAGCAAGGTGCGAGCGAGGCGGAGGCCCGGGAAATCCTGACCCGCCGGTTCATTTGCCCTATACATTTCCCGGTATTTGGAGTATTCGTTAGGGGTATCGAGTCGCCCGCTCGCACTCACCCACCGAGCGCCGGGCGAGCCCCCCGGAACAGAACGAGTCACTATGTCCGATTCCCGCCTGGTCGATCCCTTCGGCCGTCGCATCACCTACCTGCGCCTGTCGGTGACGGATCGCTGCGACTTCCGCTGCACCTACTGCATGAGCGAAGACATGCAGTTCCTTCCCCGCGACCAGGTCCTCAGCCTGGAAGAACTGTACGCGGTGGCCGACGCCTTCATCGGCCTCGGCGTGCGGCGCATTCGTATCACCGGCGGCGAGCCGCTGGTGCGCAAGGGCATCACCGGCCTGCTGGCACGCCTGGGGCAGCGTGCGGAACTGGAAGACCTGGCGATCACCACCAACGGTTCGCAACTGCGCGAGCGCGCCGCCGAGCTGAAGGCCGCCGGCGTCCGCCGCCTCAACGTCAGCCTCGACTCGCTGCAGCGCGAACGCTTCGCCGCCTTCACCCGTAGCGATCGCCTGGAGCAGGTGCTGGACGGCATCCAGGCGGCGCGCGAAGCCGGTTTCGAGCGGATCAAGCTGAACTGCGTGGTACAGAAGGGCCGCAACGACGACGAGATCCTCGACCTGGTCGAGTACGCCCTGGCCAACCAGTTGGACATCAGTTTCATCGAGGAAATGCCGCTGGGCAGCATCACCAGCCACCGTCGCGAACTGACTCTCTGCACCAGCGACGAAGTCCGGGCGATCATCGAGCGCCGCTGGCCGCTGACCCCGAGCCTGGCGCGCAGCGGCGGGCCGTCGCGGTATTACCAGATCGGCGACGAGCCCAGCCGGATCGGCTTCATCTCACCTCACAGCAATAATTTCTGCGGCGACTGCAACCGCGTGCGCGTCACCGCCGAGGGCAAGCTGGTGCTCTGCCTCGGCCACGAGGGGGCGCTCGACCTGCGCGAACTGCTGCGCAGCCATCCCGGCGACCGCGAGCGCCTGAGCGCGGCACTGGTGGCGGCGCTGAACCTGAAGCCGGAGCGGCATCACTTCGACGCCCAGGAGCAGGTCCAGGTGCTGCGTTTCATGAGCATGACCGGCGGCTGACGGTATCCTCCTGGGGCGATGGCACCAACGGCGCCATCCGCCGCTTCCTCCCCCATGCCTCCCGGGCGACCGTGTTTCGGCGCGCACCGCTCGCTGCCCCGTCCCGGGAAAAGCGACGCGGCGCAACGCCGAAACGCGGCCAAGAAGTCATGCTGCCTGCCGCGCCAGCAAAGGAAAGCCTCCCATGCACCGGGTCCTGTTCATCTGCAGCCGCAACCGCCTGCGTAGTCCCAGCGCCGAACGGCTGTTCGCCGACTGGCCGGGCGTCGAGACCGATTCCGCCGGGCTGGCGGCGGACGCCGAAACGCCTCTGGAGCGGGAGCAACTGGAGTGGGCGACGCTGGTCGTCGTCATGGAGCGCCGCCACCGGCAGGCTCTGCTGCGCCGGCACGCCGCGGCGATGAAAGGCAAGCGCCTGGTCTGCCTGGATATCCCGGACGACTACGCCTACATGCAGGCGGAATTGCTGCATCTGCTGGAGCGCAAGGCGGGGCCTTTCCTTCGGCGGGACTGAGTGGTGCGGACCGCGAGCGGAAAAAAAGAAGCCGGACGAAGTCCGGCCCGAGGGAAGGGCGGACCGGAAGTGTCGCCGGTCCGCCAGGGAGTCAGGAGTGCTTGGGCGCCGGCGCGTGGCTGCCGCACAAGTGGCTGCGGTCGTTGCGGCTGAGGATGTTGAACAGCAGGTTCAGCACCACCGCCCAGATCGCGGTCATGGCGATGCCGCTATGGGTGATCGGCTCCATCCAGACCGGCAGGCGGGCGAAGAAGTCCGGGCGCACCACCGGCACCATGCCCATGCCGATGCTTACCGCCACCAGCAACTGGTTGCGGCGGTCGGTGATGTTGGCCTCGTGGAGGATCTGGATGCCGCTGGCGGCGACCATGCCGAACATGGCGATGCCGGCGCCGCCGAGTACCGCCGGCGGGATCGAGGCGACCAGGAAGGCGGCCTTGGGCAGCATGCTGAGGAGGATCAGGAAACCGGCGGCGGCCACCGTGACGTAGCGGCTGCGCACCCCGGTCATCTGCACCAGGCCGATGTTCTGGGCGAACGAGGAATGGGTGAAGGTGTTCAGGAAACCGGCGAAGAACGAAGCGCCGGCGTCGCAGAGCAGGCCGCGGCGCAGTTCGGTCGGGGTGATCTCGCGGCCGGTGATCTTGCCCAGGGCGAGGAACATGCCGGTGGACTCGACGAAGATGATCACTACCACCAGGCACATCGACAGGATCGGCGCCAGGTCGAAGGTCGGCGCGCCGAAGTGCAGCGGGGTGACGATGTCGAACCAGGGGCGCTCGGCCAGACCGCCGAGGTCGACCATGCCCATGCCGCCGGCGATCGCGTAGCCCAGGCCCATGCCCATCAGCACCGAGATGTTGACCCAGAAACCGCGCATGAAGCGGTTGATCAGGAGGATGGTGCAGAGCACCAGGCTGGAGAGGAACAGGAAGTGCAGGGAGCCGAAGTCTTCCGCGCCTTTGCCGCCGCCGGCCCAGTTGATCGCCACCGGGAACAGGCACATGCCGATCGAGGTGATCACCGTGCCGGTCACCAGCGGTGGGAAGAAACGCACGATGCGCGACATGAAGGGGGCGATGAGCATGCCGAAGAAACCGGCGGCGATGGTCGCGCCGAAGATCCCGGTGATGCCCACGCCGGGCATCCCGGCCATCGCCACCATGCTGCCGACGGCGGCGAAGCTGGCGCCCATCATAACCGGCATGCGGATGCCCATCGGGCCGATGCCCAGCGACTGGACCAGGGTGGCGATGCCGGCGACCAGCAGGTCGGCGTTGATCAGGAAGGCGATTTCCTCGCGCGAGAGGCCGGCCGCCTGGCCGACGATCAGAGGCACGGCGACGGCGCCACCGTACATCAGCAACACATGCTGGAAGCCCACCAGCAGCAGCTGCGTCAGAGGCAGGCGCTGGTCTACGGGCGAGTCGGGGATGCGGCGATCAGTTACCACGGACATGCAACACCTCAGGCGTTTTTATTGTTGTCAGTCGCAGGCGGACACCGGAAAAGGCAGGTTCCGGCGGCCGGGTATTTCTGGCCGAACATCCACCCCAGGCTTCAGGGCGATGCGGTGGGGTGTTTTATATCCCCGTTGTGTGCTCGATTCAATCGATTTTTTGTATACAAAGTAATTTTTTGTAGTTGACCAATCGGTCTACTACAGGCTTTCCAGAGCTGCTTCCACTGTATCCATAGAACTGGCGCCGGCTACCCCCGGGACGCCCGGCGGTGTACGACATTGGTCGGATAGCCGACATGCTCTAGCCGCTGGGAGTTTTCAGCGACCACTACCTCAGTGAGCGCAAGCCTGGTGCAGCAAGGCCTTGAACCCTGTCGCCCGGGATCAGCCATGGGGCTTTGCGGAACGCCTGCTTGCATTGGCGACTACAAGTAGCGACGTGCGCGAGAGCAACCGGCCATCTGAGCGCCAGTAGATCCTGGCGGCAATGGAGACGCTCAACGAGCAAAGAGAATGCCGCCAGCGCTTGCTGGAGTGCACAACGGCAGACTGGCCAAGGTGCCAAGGCTCGGGGCAGGTCAGGCTGGACAAGAAGCCGGCGGAGTTTTCCTGAGCGTTCTACAGGAGAGGCACGAAGGAGGTCGCCGAAGTCGTTCGGCATATCGAACGTCCCCCTTTTTCAGTTTTCGGCAGCGCCCAACGGGCCACTGGCAATCAGGCTGGCACCACAAGCTGTTTTCATCCCATGTAGCGCGACCGGGACCCCATTCACATCCAGCAGGGCGCTACCTTCGGTAATGGGGAAGGTTCCCTTGCACAAGGGACAAACCACTTGGTGGCCTACACCGGCCATCGGCTTGCCGTTGAGGTCGGTCTGGCCGAACGCCTCAATCACCGTGCCTCCATGGCTGGTGGTGTCGCCAAGGCGAATGATGTCCATCGCGGGTTGCTCCTATAGGTCGTCCAGCCAGCTGTCTTTTGGCTTCAGGCTGGAGAGGAATTCCTCGTAGACATAGTCATCACCGAGCGTTTGGCCGCCAGGCGTAGCAGGTGTCGGAGCAGGGGAAGGACCGGCATTTCCGCCACGCGGCGATGAAGACGTCGGGCGCACGCGAATCGAATCGACAATGGCGTCCCACAGTTCCAAAGCCTCTTTGTCCGATTTGAAGGCAGGGGGCGGTGGTTTACCGTTTTCATTGCTGCGTTCCAGTACCGCCAGTCCCGCAGTAAGATGGGGCTCGGTTAGCGATTCCTCCTTGCCTTGAACCTCCCACATGAAGGTATAGCCGCGCTGCCCCTTATCGCTTCCCGCAACCAGATATTCCTCTCCAGGAAGGCCCCCGACAGGATGCTTTCCTTTTCTTAACCTTTCCATGCCTGCAAACGTGGAGAGCATGTTTTGCACGAAGCCGTCGACTCGCTCAAGAAGGCTGTTTAGCTCAGCTCCCGTGGAGGAGCGGAATTCAAAGCGCGCGCCGGGGTGCTCAGGGAAAGTGACTCCCACTCCAAACCTCTCCACTTGAAAACTATCCCCTGCAATATAAGCGTGGTCGATGCAAAAGCCCGGCTCGCTGGGGATTTCTTTTGGCGCGCGAGAACGTAGATTTCGAGCTAAAGCCCTAGATATCTCCACAGCATGTTGCTCTCTGTCTACCGAAACTTTCCCTTTCCAACGATAGGCATGCCACGTAGGCTTAGATGTAACATAGGTATCCAATAAATAGGTTTTAGAGGCAACCTCTGAAGACCAAGACAATAAACCTACTGATTCATTGCCAAAGTCAATTTTACGAAGAAACATGTTGCCTTTGGATTTATGTCTCTGAGTCCTCCACTCTTGTTCAAGACGATCAACCCTGGCTGCCAGTTCGGTAGGTTTATCATCTAAGTACTCAATTCTGTCTCCCCATAGGTAGTATCCGGCATTGATTACCGCGTCAGGTGGCAGATCAATCAGAAAGCGACCAAAGCAATGAGTAATCCATCCGGTCTTGTCCATGGAAGAGCTCCGAGAAGAAGAAAACGAAGTGCAACTGGTCATGCTGGTCAAGACCACCACTCCAAGTACAGCAAGCAACCGACGGGGATGCATCATGTCCCTCCTTTGTCATTAGGATGCCAATCCGCCAACTGGGTGATTTTGATCACCCCATATAGCGCTGCCCATTGAGCACGAGCATCGTTGTAACTCTCCTGGTGCTCATAGCCCCGTTTGGTATTGGCC
>NZ_SCND01000332.1:0-6643 GCF_005503585.1 Pseudomonas sp. 2VD | reverse complement strand
GCCTATGTCATCTACACCTCCGGTTCCACCGGCAAGCCCAAGGGCGCCGGCAACCGCCATTCGGCGCTGAGCAACCGCTTGTGCTGGATGCAGCAGGCCTATGGGCTGGGCGTCGGCGACACGGTGTTGCAGAAGACCCCGTTCAGCTTCGACGTGTCGGTCTGGGAGTTCTTCTGGCCGCTGATGAGTGGGGCACGTTTGGTGGTGGCCGCGCCGGGTGACCATCGCGACCCGGCGAAGCTGGTGGCGCTGATCAACCGCGAAGGGGTCGATACGCTGCACTTCGTGCCGTCGATGCTGCAGGCCTTCCTGCAGGATGAAGACGTCGTCTCCTGCACCAGCCTGAAACGCATCGTTTGCAGCGGCGAGGCGCTGCCGGCGGACGCCCAGCAGCAGGTGTTCGCCAAGCTGCCGCAGGCCGGCCTTTATAACCTCTATGGCCCGACCGAGGCGGCCATCGACGTCACCCACTGGACCTGCGTGGAGGAGGGCAAGGACACGGTGCCGATCGGCCGGCCGATCGCCAACCTGGGCTGCTACATCCTCGATGGCAACCTGGAGCCGGTACCGGTGGGCGTGCTCGGCGAGCTGTACCTGGCCGGTCGGGGCCTGGCCCGTGGCTACCACCAGCGTCCGGGGCTGACTGCCGAGCGTTTCGTCGCCAGCCCGTTCGTGGCTGGGGAACGGATGTACCGCACCGGCGACCTGGCGCGCTACCGCGCCGACGGGGTGATCGAGTACGCCGGGCGGATCGACCACCAGGTGAAGCTGCGCGGCCTGCGCATCGAGCTGGGCGAGATCGAGGCGCGCCTGCTGGAGCATCCGTGGGTGCGCGAGGCGGCGGTGCTGGCGGTGGACGGCAAGCAGTTGGTCGGCTACGTGGTGCTGGAGAGCGAGAGCGGCGACTGGCGCGAAGCGCTGGCCGCGCACCTGGCGGCGAGCCTGCCGGAATACATGGTGCCGGCGCAGTGGCTGGCGCTGGAGCGGATGCCGCTGAGTCCGAACGGCAAGCTGGATCGCAAGGCGTTGCCGCGACCGCAAGCTGCTGCGGGGCAGACGCATGTTGCGCCGCAGAATGAAATGGAGCGACGTATCGCGGCCGTCTGGGCGGACGTGCTGAAGCTGGAGGAGGTGGGCGCCACCGACAACTTCTTTGCCCTGGGTGGCGATTCCATCGTTTCGATCCAGGTGGTGAGTCGATGCCGTGCGGCGGGCATCCAGTTCACTCCGAAGGACCTGTTCCAACAACAGACCGTACAGGGGCTGGCGCGAGTCGCCCGCGTAGGGGCTGCGGTGCAAATGGAGCAGGGGCCTGTGAGCGGCGAGACGGTGTTGTTGCCGTTCCAGCGGTTGTTCTTCGAACAGCCGATTCCCAATCGCCAGCACTGGAACCAGTCATTGCTGTTGAAGCCGCGCGAGGCCCTGAATGCGAAGGCACTCGAAGCGGCCTTGCAGGCCCTGGTCGAACATCACGACGCATTGCGTCTGCGCTTCCATGAAACGGACGGAACCTGGCATGCCGAACATGCCGAAGCAACGCTGGGCGGTGCGCTGCTCTGGCGTGCCGAGGCGGTGGACCGACAAGCGCTGGAGTCGCTCTGCGAGGAGTCGCAGCGCAGCCTGGACCTGGCCGACGGCCCACTGTTGCGGAGCCTGTTGGTGGATATGGCCGACGGCGGCCAGCGTCTGTTGTTGGTGATCCACCATCTGGTGGTGGACGGGGTGTCCTGGCGCATTCTGCTGGAGGATTTGCAAAGGGCTTACCAGCAGAGCCTCCGTGGGGAAGCTCCGCGGCTGCCTGGCAAGACCAGCCCGTTCAAGGCCTGGGCCGGCCGAGTGAGCGAGCATGCCCGTGGTGAGTCGATGAAGGCGCAGTTGCAGTTTTGGCGCGAGCTGCTGGAAGGTGCGCCGGCCGAGCTTCCGTGCGAGCATCCGCAAGGCGCTCTGGAGCAGCGTTTCGCCACCTCCGTGCAGAGTCGCTTCGACCGCAGCTTGACCGAACGCCTGCTGAAGCAGGCGCCGGCAGCCTACCGTACCCAGGTCAACGATCTTCTGCTGACCGCCCTGGCGCGAGTGGTCTGCCGTTGGAGCGGCGCCTCTTCAAGCCTGGTACAGCTGGAAGGGCATGGGCGCGAGGAGCTGTTCGCCGATATCGACCTGAGTCGCACCGTCGGTTGGTTCACCAGTTTGTTCCCGGTGCGCCTGAGCCCGGTCGCGGATCTTGGCGAGTCCCTGAAGGCGATCAAGGAACAGTTGCGTGCGATTCCCGACAAGGGCCTGGGTTATGGCTTGCTGCGCTATCTGGCTGGAGAGGAAAGTGCCCGGGTCCTGGCGGGGTTGCCGCAGGCGCGGATCACTTTCAATTACCTGGGCCAGTTCGACGCTCAGTTCGACGAGATGGCTCTGCTGGACCCGGCTGGCGAAAGCGCGGGGGCAGAGATGGACCCCGGCGCTCCGCTGGACAACTGGCTGAGTCTCAATGGCCGGGTGTTCGACGGTGAACTGAGCATCGACTGGAGCTTCAGCTCGCAGATGTTCGGCGAGGACCAGGTGCGTCGCCTGGCCGATGACTATGTGGCTGAGCTGACGGCGCTGGTCGACTTCTGCTGCGATTCGCCACGGCATGGCGCGACGCCTTCCGATTTCCCGCTGGCGGGGTTGGACCAGGCGCGTCTGGATGCCCTGCCGGTCGCGCTGGAAGAGGTCGAGGACATCTATCCGCTGTCACCCATGCAGCAGGGCATGCTGTTCCATTCGCTGTACGAGCAGGCATCGAGCGACTACATCAATCAGATGCGTGTGGATGTGTCCGGCCTCGATATCCCGCGCTTCCGCGCAGCCTGGCAGTCCGCCCTGGACCGGCACGCGATCCTGCGCAGTGGTTTCGCCTGGCAGGGGGAGCTGCAGCAGCCCTTGCAGATCGTCTATCGACAGCGCCAGTTGCCCTTCGCCGAAGAGGACCTGAGCCAGGCGGCGAATCGGGACGCCGCGCTGCTCGCGCTGGCTGCGGCCGAGCGCGAACGCGGTTTCGAATTGCAGCGTGCGCCACTGTTGCGGCTGCTGTTGGTGAAGACTGCCGAAGGTGAGCACCACCTGATCTACACCCATCATCACATCCTGCTGGACGGATGGAGCAATGCCCAGTTGCTCAGCGAGGTGCTGGAGTCCTATGCCGGACGCTCGCCGGAGCAGCCCCGGGATGGCCGCTATAGCGACTACATCGCCTGGCTGCAGCGGCAGGACGCGGCAGCTACCGAGGCATTCTGGCGCGAGCAGATGGCGGCTCTGGACGAGCCGACGCGATTGGTCGAGGCACTGGCTCAGCCGGGACTGACATCGGCCAACGGCGTCGGAGAGCACCTGCGTGAGCTGGACGCAACGGCTACCGCGCGGCTCCGGGATTTCGCCCGGCGCCACCAGGTCACTCTCAATACCCTGGTCCAGGCGGGCTGGGCGCTGCTCCTGCAACGCTATACCGGACAACACACCGTGGTCTTCGGCGCCACCGTCTCCGGGCGTCCTGCCGATCTGCCGGGTGTCGAGAACCAGGTCGGGTTGTTCATCAATACCTTGCCGGTGGTGGTAACGCTGGCTCCACAGATGACCCTCGACGAACTGCTGCAGGGGCTGCAACGGCAGAACCTGGCGTTGCGCGAACAGGAGCACACGCCTCTGTTCGAGCTGCAGCGCTGGGCGGGGTTCGGCGGCGAGGCGGTTTTCGACAACCTGTTGGTGTTCGAAAACTACCCGGTGGACGAGGTGCTCGAACGGTCCTCCGCTGGAGGCGTGCGTTTCGGTGCCGTAGCGATGCACGAGCAGACCAACTATCCGCTGGCCCTGGCGCTGGGTGGCGGGGATAGCTTGTCACTGCAATTCAGCTACGATCGCGGACTGTTCCCGGCCGCTACGATCGAGCGCCTGGGTCGCCACCTGACGACTCTGCTGGAGGCATTCGCCGAACATCCGCAGCGACGTCTGGTCGATCTGCAGATGCTCGAGAAGGCGGAGCTTAGCGCTATCGGCGCTATCTGGAACCGCAGCGATTCGGGCTATCCGGCAACGCCGCTGGTACACCAGCGAGTGGCCGAGCGGGCGCGTATGGCGCCGGATGCGGTGGCGGTGATCTTCGACGAGGAAAAGCTCACCTACGCCGAGCTGGATAGCCGGGCCAACCGCCTGGCCCATGCGTTGATCGCCCGAGGCGTCGGCCCCGAAGTGCGGGTGGCGATCGCCATGCAGCGCAGCGCGGAGATCATGGTGGCGTTCCTGGCGGTACTGAAGGCCGGCGGCGCCTACGTGCCGCTGGACATCGAATACCCGCGCGAGCGCCTGCTGTACATGATGCAGGACAGTCGCGCGCACCTGCTGCTGACCGATAGCCACCTGCTGGAGCGTCTGCCGATCCCCGAGGGGTTGTCCTGCCTCTCCGTGGATCGCGAGGAGGAGTGGGTCGGCTTCCCCGCCCATGATCCAGAGGTGGCGCTGCACGGCGACAACCTGGCCTATGTGATCTACACCTCCGGCTCCACCGGCATGCCCAAGGGCGTGGCGGTGTCCCACGGTCCGCTGATCGCCCATATCGTGGCTACCGGCGAGCGCTACGAGATGACCCCGGAGGACTGCGAGCTGCACTTCATGTCGTTCGCCTTCGACGGTTCCCACGAAGGCTGGATGCACCCGTTGATCAACGGCGCGCGGGTGCTGATCCGCGACGACAGCCTGTGGCTGCCGGAACGGACCTACGCCGAGATGCATCGCCACGGGGTAACGGTGGGGGTGTTCCAGCCGGTGTACCTGCAGCAACTGGCCGAGCATGCCGAGCGCGACGGCAACCCGCCGCCGGTACGGGTCTACTGCTTCGGCGGCGACGCGGTGGCGCAGGCCAGCTATGACCTGGCGTGGCGGGCGCTGAAGCCGAAGTACCTGTTCAACGGCTACGGCCCGACCGAGACGGTGGTGACGCCGCTGCTGTGGAAAGCACGGGCGGGCGATGCCTGCGGCGCGGCCTACATGCCGATCGGTACGCTGCTGGGCAACCGTAGCGGCTACATCCTCGACGGGCAGTTGAACCTGCTGCCGGTAGGCGTGGCGGGCGAACTGTACCTGGGCGGGGAAGGGGTGGCGCGCGGCTACCTGGAGCGTCCGGCGCTGACCGCCGAGCGTTTCGTGCCGGATCCCTTTGGTGCGCCGGGCAGCCGGCTGTACCGCAGCGGCGACCTGACCCGTGGGCGTGCGGATGGGGTGGTGGATTACCTCGGACGGGTGGATCACCAGGTGAAGATCCGAGGCTTCCGCATCGAACTGGGAGAGATCGAGGCGCGCCTGCGCGAGCATCCGGCGGTGCGCGAGGCGGTGGTGGTGGCCCAGCCGGGCGCGGTGGGCCAGCAGTTGGTGGGCTACGTGGTGGCGCAGGAGCCGGCGGTCGCGGATTCGCCGGAAGCGCAGGCGGAGTGCCGGGCGCAGTTGAAGACGGCGCTGCGCGAGCGCCTGCCGGAATACATGGTGCCGTCGCACCTGTTGTTCCTGGCGCGGATGCCGCTGACGCCGAACGGCAAGCTGGACCGCAAGGGCCTGCCACAGCCGGATGCGAGCCTGTTGCAGCAGGTCTACGTGGCGCCGCGAAGCGATCTGGAACAACAGGTCGCGGGGATCTGGGCGGAGGTCCTGCAATTGCAACAGGTCGGGCTCGACGACAACTTCTTCGAGCTTGGCGGCCACTCGTTGCTGGCGATCCAGGTGACTGCCCGGATGCAGAGCGAGGTCGGCGTGGAGCTGCCGCTGGCGGCGCTGTTCCAGACCGAGTCGCTGCAAGCCTATGCCGAGCTTGCCGCGGCGCAGACTTCCAGCAATGACACCGATTTCGATGACCTTCGTGAATTCATGAGCGAACTAGAGGCGATCTGACCCATGCTTTCCAATCCAAACCTGGACCTCGTGTCCCGCTTCGTTCGCCTGCCTCTGGCGCAGCAGAAATTGTTCTATCAGCGTGTCCAGGCCAAGGGCATGAGCTTCGCCCGCCTGCCGATCCCGCAGACTCGCCAGGAGATGGACAACCTGCCGCTGTCCTATGCCCAAGAGCGGCAGTGGTTCCTCTGGCAGCTGGAGCCGGAGAGTTCCGCCTACCACATTCCTACCGCCCTGCGCCTGCGCGGCAGGTTGGACATTGCGTCCTTGCAGCGCAGCTTCGCGGCGCTCGTCGAGCGGCACGAAAGCCTGCGCACGCGGATCGCGCGGATGGGTGATGAATGGGTGCAGGTCGTCTCCGCCGACGTCTCGCTGCCGCTCGAAGTCGAAGTGCAACGGGGACTCGACGAACAGCGATTGCTGGAGCGGGTCGAGGCGGAGATCGCACGACCCTTCGATCTCGAACAGGGACCGTTACTGCGGGTGACTTTGCTGGAGGTGGACGCCGACGAGCATGTGCTGGTCATGGTCCAGCACCATATCGTCTCCGACGGTTGGTCGATGCAATTGATGGTCGAGGAACTGGTCCAGCTCTATGCCGCCTATAGCCAAGGGCTCGACGTGGGGTTGCCGGCCCTGCCGATCCAGTACGCGGACTACGCCCTGTGGCAGCGCAGCTGGATGGAGGCGGGGGAAAAGGAGCGCCAGTTGGCGTACTGGACCGGCCTGCTGGGCGGCG
>NZ_SCND01000331.1:0-6658 GCF_005503585.1 Pseudomonas sp. 2VD | reverse complement strand
GCTCCTGGCGCTTCTACGACCATTTCCGCAGCGACGCCGAGGCGCCGGCGCGGCGTCCGCAGATCGGCACCCATACACCGGTGCTGGGCGCCGACGGCGCCGACCTGGCGGCGGCCCTGCAGACCATCCGCGAGATCGGCGATGCGGCGGCGCTGGACGAAGCGGTGGACGATGCCTTTCCCGGCAGCCGCCTGTACATCGACAACCCGGGAGGGCGCTTCGAAGTGCTGATCGAGCAGCCCGGCCTGCTGCGGCCGCTGCGCACCGCGGAGCTGTCGGACGGCACCCTGCGCTACCTGCTGTGGATCGCCGCCCTGTTGTCGCCGCGGCCGCCGGCGCTGCTGGTGCTCAACGAACCGGAAACCAGCCTGCATCCCGACCTGCTGCCGGCCCTCGGGCGCCTGGTCGGCCAGGCCGCGCAGCACTCCCAGGTGCTTGTGGTGTCGCACGCCGCGCGGCTTGTCGCGACGCTCGAAGAACACCCGGAATGCCATTCGCTGGGGCTGGAGAAGGACTTCGGCGAGACCCGCATCCAGGGGCTGCGCGAGCTGGACCGGCCGGCCTGGTACTGGCCGGTGCGCTGAACCGCTACAGGCGGCCGATCTGTTGCGGCGACAACGGTACCTGGCAGCGGGTGGCGGTGCGTGGGTCGAGGTAGTCCCTGAGGAGCGGTGCCATGCCCTTGAGCACCTGCACTGGCAGGGCCGAGGTGAACTTGAACTGGCTCGACTCGCTGCCGTCGACGTAGGCGGTGAGGGTACCGAAGTGCCGCGGGCCGATGTAGAAGACGAAAGTGGCGGTGCGGTTCAGTGCCTTCGAACTGCGCACGTGGCCGCCGGCGCTGAAGGTCTGCAGGCGGTTGTCGCCGGTGCCGGTCTTGCCGCCCATCACCAGCGGCGCGCCGTCCGGACGGCTGAAGGTGCCTTGCAGGCGCCGCGCGGTGCCGGCGTCGACCACCTGGGACAGCGCGTTGCGCAGGGTGGCGGCGACCTCCGAGGTCATCACCCGCTGGCCGAGGGTGGCTTCCGGGGCGAAGCGCGTCTCGTAGGGCGTACCCAGGGCGAAGTCGAGGTGCTCCAGGCGCAGGGTCGGCATGCGCACGCCATCGTTGACGATGATCCCCATCAGTTCGGCCAGCGCCGCCGGGCGGTCGCCGGAGCTGCCCAGGGCGGTGGCGTAGGACGGCACCAGGTGATCGAAGGGATAGCCGAGTTTCTTCCATTGCTGGTGCAGGTCGAGGAAGGCCTCCACCTCCAGCAGGATGCGGATGCGCTTGTCGCGGGCGTTCTTGTGCCGCGACTTGAACAGCCAGCCGTAGACCTCCTTGCGCTCGGCGCCGCTGGCCGCCACCGCCTCGCCGAAGGTCGCCTGCGGCTGCTTCTGCAGATAGCCGAGCAGCCATAGCTCCAGCGGGTGCACGCGGGCGACGTAGCCCTGGTCGTTGAGGTTGAACTTGCCCGGACCGTAGCGCTCGTACAGCTCGGCGGCGCGCTTGTCGGTCAGGCTGCCGCGGGGCAGGCGTTCGCGGAGGAAGGCGCTGAAGCTCGCCAGGTCGGCCTGTGGCTGCAGGTAGCGATGGATCGCAGCCAGCCGCACCGGCCAGGGACGCAGGCCGTCGAGGAAGGTCTCCAGGCGCTGGTTGGCGTCCTTGTCGCGGTACTTGACCCAGAAGCGGCGCAGGTAGACCTGGCTTTCCTTGTCGACGAAACGGTCGAGATAGTCGGCGCGGCGCGGGTCCTTATCATCGGCCAGCAACTGCACCTTGCTCCCGGCGTTCTGGTAGATGTCGTGGCGGATCAGGTCGCGCAGCAGGCGCACGAAGGGCAGGTTGATCGATTCGCGCAGGGCTTCCAGCAGCATTGGCCGGCGGCCGTTGTCTTCCTTGCGGAAGTTGTTGAAGGTGTGCAGCCCGCCGCCGGTGAAGAAGCTCTCGTAGGGGCTGGCCGAATAGCGCCGTTCCATGGCCGCCTGGAGCATCGCGGAAAGATCGCGGTCGCGGCTGGCGACCAGGTGGTCGATGCCCCAGCGGAGGATGAAATCGAGCGGCTCCACTTCCACCTTGCGCAGCTCGGCGACGCTCATGCCGCCATAGTCGCGGTGGATCTGCGCGACGGTCTCCAGGTAGCTGGCCAGCACCCGTAGCTTGGCGGTGGAGCCCAGCTCCAGCTTGCTGCCTTCGTTGATGTCGAAGGGCTGGTCGGTGTTGTCGGTCTGCACCCGCACCTGGTTGCCGCTCGGCGTACGTTCGAACAGGGTGAAGCTGTAGCGTACCGAGCGGGTCGAGGTCGGGGTCAGCAGGCGTTCGCCGATCAGCCCGAGTTGGGCGGCGTAGTCCGGGTCGGCGAGTTTCTGCAAGTAGGCGGTGACGCTTTCCTGCAACTCGTGCTGGAGGGTGGTATTGGCCCGCAGGTCGAGACGGTCGAGGTCGTACAGTGGCACGCCGAGCATCCCGGCCAGGCGGGTGCGAGCCAGGGTCACGCCCTTGTTGGTCGGCAGCGGTTGCACCGTCGGCTGGCTGCGTGGGTCGCGGAACGCCAGCTTCTGCGCCAGCGCCGCATCGCGTAACGGCGCCTCGATGACGCCGGCCTGGGTCAGGACCCGCAGGTGGCTGTCGGTCATCCGGTCCAGCTCGTCGCGGCCGCGCGGCGCCAGATAGAAGGAAGGCCGGCGGTGGGCGATCATCAGCGCCAGCACCTGGCGCAGGGCCAGGCCCTGGGCGGCCAGTCCGGCCTTGCCGTCGAGTGCCTCGCCGACCTGCCGGTAGTCGGCGCCGTACCAGACCCACAGGCCATCGGCCAGGCCGGTGACCTCGCCGTAGCCCGGCGCCGCCGACAGCGGCACCGAGTTGAGGTAGGTGAGCACGATGTCCTGGCGCGCGGCGAAGTTGGCCGGGCCTTCGCGATAGCTGCGTACGCTGGCTGAGAGCATCTGCCGCAGCTTGTCGCCGATGCTGCCGGTGCGCCCTTCGGCAGAGTGGCGGTATTTCTCGATCTGGGTCGCCAGGGTGCTGCCGCCGGAGGAATGCGCGCTGAAGCCGAGCATCTTGCCGACCTGCGACAGCGCCGCCTGGGTGAAGCGACCCCAGTCCACGGCCGGGTTGAGGTAGGGGCGTTCGTGATCGAGCAGGTCGCGGTTCTCGATGAACAGCAGGCTCTGCACCGCCAGCGGCGGCAGGCTGGCGAAGTTCGCGTAGCGCCTTTGCGGATAGCGGAAGTCGTAGATCGGCACGCCGCGGCAATCGGCGATGTCCAGCCCGGCCTGGGCTTTTTCCGCGTAGGGCGGGAACAGCCGGTGTTCGGCGTAGCGCATCAGCGCCGGGGAGAAGTGCGCCTGGCGGGTGATGGCGTAGTCGCGGTCGTACAGGCGCTGCATGAACGAAGGCAGCAACTGGTAGCCGAGGCGGCGGTCGAAGGGGCCGTCCGCCGGGAACAGGATGGCCTCGCTGGGACCCTGGCGCACCTCGTAGTCCAGGGTCGCGGCGTAGCGTGCCAGCTCGCGGGCCTGCAGCCGCGAGGTGTGCGCTTCGTGAAGTACCACGATGCCCACCGCGGCGAGGATCGGCAAGGCGAAGCCGATCAGCATCAGGCGTTGGCGGAGACGGCTTTTTCGAGGAGAAGCGGAGGCAGGGAGACTGCAGGGTTGCAGCTCGGAAGGGTCGTTCGTGGATCGTTCTGATGCACCCATGCTCGCACCGCCTGTAGCTGCGCAATTCATCCGCACCTGGGGGGAAGTCTAGTTGTCCCGCTGCAACCCTGCTGTCATTCGTGCAAGGAAAATCTCCCCGGCGGCAATCGGACGACCGAGGATTGGAGCGGCGTGGCGCAGGGGTTAGAGTGTCTGTCTGAGTTCCTTGTGTTTCGGGTCCGGAATGTCGATGCGCACACTTTTCCCCCTTCTCGTCGGTGTCGTCCTGGCGGGTTTCTCCGGCCTCGCGGCGCAGGCCGCGCCGGCGCCCTTCTACAAATGGCAGAGCAAGCTCGACGGCCAGGTCGCCTGCATGCAGACCTCGCCGGGAGACGGCTGGGTCAGGCTCGACGGCCCCTACCGCGACCTCCGCTGCCGCGAACCCCTGCGCTGACCCCATGGAGCGCAGCCGACGGCTCGAGCGCAGCTGGCGCCTGCAAGGCCAGCGCGAAACCGTCCACTCCCGGCTCGGCCGGCCGCTGTCCCTGCTGCTGCGCGCGCGGCCCAGGGAGTGAATCCATTCAGCGTTGGCGGTCCTTACGCCTTTGGTCCAGTTGCCCCATCGCGGGGCATGACGGCCTTGAAATCTTGTGTAAAACTCCGGCCCGACCTCAGTTGTAGTCGACTCCCGCAATGCCCACGTTCGCTCCACGAGAGCGGACAGCCTCTTCCGGTGTGCAGTCCTGGAACCTATGACGCCCCGTCGTCGCCTGCTGTGCGGTATCGCGCAGGGGCCGCGCCGTTGGCGAAATCCGCTTCCCTACCCCGACCGCACGAGCGAGTCCGCAACTGATCTATCTCAATAACAAAATGAGGTTGTTCCCATGTCGTCTGTCGGCGAACAGAAGGTTCAAGACGGCTCCCTGAAGCGCGAGCTCGGTGAGCGACACATCCGCCTGATGGCGCTCGGCGCCTGTATCGGCGTCGGCCTGTTCCTGGGCTCGGCGAAGGCCATCCAGATGGCCGGCCCGGCCATCATGATCTCCTACATCCTCGGCGGCCTGGCGATCCTGGTGATCATGCGCGCCCTCGGCGAGATGGCGGTACACAATCCGGTGGCCGGTTCCTTCAGCCAGTACGCCAAGGATTACCTGGGCCCGCTGGCGGGCTTCATCACCGGCTGGAACTACTGGTTCCTCTGGCTGGTGACCTGTGTCGCCGAGATCACTGCCGTCGCCGTCTACATGGGCATCTGGTTCCCCGACGTGCCGCGCTGGATCTGGGCCCTGGCGGCCCTGGCGAGCATGGGCACGATCAACCTCATCGCGGTGCGCGCCTTCGGCGAGTTCGAGTTCTGGTTCGCCCTGATCAAGATCGTCACCATCCTGGCGATGGTGGTGGTCGGCATCGGCATGATCGCCTTCGGCTTCGGCAACGACGGCATCGCCACCGGCATCTCCAACCTCTGGGCCCACGGCGGCTTCATGCCCAATGGCATCCAGGGCGTGCTGATGTCGCTGCAGATGGTGATGTTCGCCTACCTCGGGGTGGAAATGATCGGCCTCACCGCCGGCGAAGCGCGCAACCCGACCAAGACCATTCCCAGCGCGATCAACTCGGTGTTCTGGCGCATCCTGCTGTTCTATGTCGGCTCGCTGTTCGTGATCATGTCGCTCTATCCGTGGAACGAGATCGGCACCCAGGGCAGCCCCTTCGTGATGACCTTCGAGCGCATGGGCATCAAGACCGCCGCCGGAATCATCAACTTCGTGGTGATCACCGCCGCGCTGTCGTCCTGCAACGGCGGCATCTTCAGCACCGGGCGCATGCTCTACAGCCTGGCCCAGCATCGCCAGGCCCCGGCCTTCTTCGGCAAGGCCTCGCGCAGCGGCGTACCGCGCCGGGCGCTGATCCTGTCGATCCTGGCGCTGCTGCTGGGCGTGTTGCTGAACTACCTGGTGCCGGAGAAGGTGTTCGTCTGGGTGACCTCCATCGCCACCTTCGGCGCGATCTGGACCTGGGCGATGATCCTGCTGGCCCAGTTGCGCTTCCGCAAGACGCTCAGCCCGGCCGAGTGCGACAAGCTGCAATACCGCATGTGGCTGTACCCGCTCAGTTCCTACCTGGCGCTGGCGTTCCTGGTGATGGTGGTGGTGCTGATGGCCTTCTTCGAGGACACCCGCATCGCCCTCTACATCGGCCCGCCGTTCATCCTGCTGCTGACCGTCCTGTACTACGCCTTCAACCTGGCGCCGAAGGAGCCTGCCGGCGCCGGCGCGGTAAGCCGCGCGGCGTCCTGAGCGGTGTAGCGCCGGAAAAGAAAGAGGGCCTTGGACGAGGCCCTTTTTTCGTTGCGCCGATATCCGGCCCGGTGCGGCGGATAACGCCGTTGGCGTTATTCGCCCTACCCAGGCTGGGGTGGGGCATCAGCCCGCCAGCATGCTCAGCATCACCGCCGCCAGCAGGCCGACGTACACCCGCGCATGCAGCGCATCGGGAATCCGCCCGATCAGCGGGGTCGCCAGGCGGATGCCGAGCCAGCCGCCGCCGGCCAGAGTGGCGAAGGCCAGCAGGTCGATGTAGCCGACGAAGCCTCGGCCCAGGTCTTGCTCCTGGTAGCCGGCCAGGACCAGGTAGGTAAGGGTGCCGCCAAGGGCCACCGGCAGGCTCAGCGGGTTGGCCATGGAGGTCGCCTGGGTCATGCTCAGCCCGCAGCGGCGCAGCAGCGGTACGGTCATCACGCTGCCTCCGACGCCGAGGAAGGTGGCGATCGCACCGATCAGCGCTCCGCCCAGACGCGTCTCGCCGACGCCCAGCGGCCGCGCCTGGCGCTCCTCGGCACGGCTGAGGAAGCCGCGGCGCAACAGGCAGTCGAGGATGGTGATGGCGAGGTAGGCGACGAAGGCCAGGCGGATGAAGTCGCCGCTGGCCAGGCCGACCAGCGCCGCGCCGAGCACCGCGCCGACACCGATGTACGCGCCCAGCGGCCAGACATAGGCGCGCAGCAGGCTGCCGGCGCGGCGGTGGCGATAGG
>NZ_SCND01000330.1:0-6672 GCF_005503585.1 Pseudomonas sp. 2VD | reverse complement strand
GGCCATTGCCGTGCTTTCCGACCGCCTGCGCGGCGGCAGCGGCCTGGTGGCGTCCTGGCCGACCGACGACCCGGGCATCAGCCGGCTCGAGCGCAAGCAATTGCAGAAGGCGTTGCTGGCGCGCGGCTACGACATCGGCGAGGCCGACGGGCTGATCGGCACCAGCACGCGCAAGGCGATCCAGGCCGAGCAGAAGCGCCTCGGCCTGACCCCGGCCGACGGTCGCGCCGGGCGCAAGATCCTCGAGGCGCTGAAGGGCGCCCAGCCCTGATTGCGCCGCGCCGCCCGGTCCGCGGGCGGCGCTACCAGCCCTTCACCCCGGTCATGTCCGGCAGGTGGTGGGCGATCCCCTTGTGGCAGTCGATGCAGGTGGCTTCGCCGCTGGCCAGGGCGGTGGAGTGCATCTGCCGCGCGCGCACGCTCTGCCGGGTGAAGTCCATGAACTCGAAGTTGTGGCAGTTGCGGCATTCCAGCGAATCGTTGGCCTTGAGCCGCGCCCATTCGTGCTCGGCCAGCTCGCGGCGGTGGTCGAGGAATTTCTCGCGGGTGTTGATGGTGCCGAAGATCTTGCCCCAGACCTCCTTGGAGGCCTGCATCTTGCGCGCGATCTTGTCGGTCCACTTGTGTGGCACGTGGCAGTCGGGACAGGTGGCGCGGACTCCGGAACGGTTGCTGTAGTGGATGGTGTCCTTGAGTTCGACGAACACGTTGTCGCGCATCTCGTGGCAGGAAATGCAGAAGGTCTCGGTGTTGGTCGCCTCCAGGGCGGTGTTGAAGCCGCCCCAGAAGACGATCCCGGCGATGAAGCCGCCGAGGGTGAGGAAGCCCAGGCTGAAATGCACGCTGGGACGACGCAGGACCCGCCAGTAACCGGCCAGCCAGGCGATGAGTGCTTTCATGCGGCCTCCCTCAGGGTTTGCGCGCCGCATTGGCGGCTTCTTTCTCGAGGATCTGGTCGATGTTCTCGAAGCGGTTGTCGACCAGCGGCTTTACGTCCTGTTGCGGCACATGGCACTGCACGCAGAAGTAGCGGCGCGGCGAGACGGCGGCCAGCGGCTGGCCGTCGCGGTCCATGTAGTGGGTGATGCTGATCATCACCGCCTGGGTTCGCGCGCTGTTGGCGCGGCTGTGGCAGGACAGGCACTTGTTGCTGTCCTTGTCGATGCGATAGCCGACGATGCTGTGGGGAATGGTCGGCGGCTGCTCGGGGTAGTTGCGCTCGCGTTTCAGGTCCTTGTTTTCCTCGGCCGCCAGCGGCGGCGCGGGGCGGCTTTCGGCCAGCGTGCCGCCGGGGCGGCGGCCGTCGGGGGCGGGCGCGTCCAGCGGGTAGCCGAGGTCGGCGGCGAAGGCCGCGGGGGCGCCGAGCAGGACGAGGAGCAGGGCAGTCAGCAGGGGTTTCATGGCGCGCTCCTCAGGCCAGGTTGAGCAGTTCGATGCGAACGGCGCACTTCTTGTAGTCGGTCTGCTTGGAAATCGGGTCGGTGGCGTCCAGGGTGACCTTGTTGATCAGCTTGTTGGCGTCGAAGAACGGCACGAACACCAGCCCCTGGGGCGGCTTGTTGCGCCCGCGGGTCTCGACCCGCGCGCGGATCTCGCCGCGCCGGCTCACCACCTTGACCTCGCTGCCGCGGCGCAGCTTGAGCTGGCGCGCATCCTCCGGGTGCATGTAGACCAGCGCGTCGGGCACCGCCTTGTACAGCTCCGGGACCCGCGCGGTCATGCTCCCGGTGTGCCAGTGTTCGAGCACCCTGCCGGTGGCGAGCCAGAACGGGTAGTCCTGGTCCGGCGCCTCGGCCGGCGGCTCGTAGGGCAGGGCGAAGACGATCGCCTTCTTGTCCGGATAGCCATAGAACTGCACGCCGCTGCCCTTGCTCACGTAGGGGTCGTAGCCCTCGCGGTAGCGCCAGCGGGTCTCCTTGCCGTCCACCACCGGCCAGCGCAGGCCGCGCGCCTCGTGGTAGGCGTCGAAGGGGGCGAGGTCGTGGCCGTGGCCGCGACCGAAGGCGGCGTATTCCTCGAACAGACCCTTCTGGATATAGAAGCCGAATGCGTCGACCTCGTCGTTGGCGTAGCCCTTGGCCAGGTCGCTGGCCGGGAAGCGGTCGACCTGGCCGTTGCGGAACAGCACGTCGTAGAGGGTCTTGCCCTTCAGCTCGGGGGCCTTCGCCAGCAGTTCCGCGGGCCAGACCTCGTCGGTGGTGAAGCGCTTGGAGAATTCCACCAGTTGCCAGAGGTCGGACTTCGCCTCGCCCGGTGCCTTCACCAACTGGTGCCAGAACTGCGTGCGGCGCTCGGCATTGCCGAAGGCGCCTTCCTTCTCCACCCACATGGCGCTGGGCAGGATCAGGTCGGCGGCCTGGGCCGAGACGGTGGGGTAGACGTCGGAGACGATCACGAAGTTGTCCGGGTTGCGCCAGCCGGGCAGCACTTCCTGCATCACGTTGGGACCGGCCTGCATGTTGTTGCTGACCTGGGTCCAGTAGACGTTGAGCACGCCGTCCTTGAGCATCCGGCTCTGCTGCACGGCGTGGAAGCCGACCTTTTCCTGGATGGTGCCGGCCGGCACCTTCCAGATCTTCTCCGCGGTTTCCCGGTGCTTCGGGTTGGTCACCACCAGGTCGGCGGGGAGCCGGTGGGAGAAGGTGCCGACCTCGCGCGCGGTGCCGCAGGCCGAGGGCTGGCCGGTGAGCGAGAAGGGGCTGTTGCCCGGTTCGCTGATCTTCCCGGTGAGCAGGTGGATGTTGTAGATCAGGTTGTTCGCCCAGACCCCGCGGGTGTGCTGGTTGAAGCCCATGGTCCAGAACGACACCACCTTGCGCTTGGGGTCGGCGTAGAGTTCGGCGAGGGCCTTCAGCCGCTCGGCCGGCACGCCGCTTTCGCGCGCGGTGCGCTCCAGGGTATAGGGCTTGACGAACTCGGCGAAGGCCTTGAAGTCGATATCGCTCCAGGTGTTGGCCTTGTCGGCGTTCTTCGCCTTCTTCTCCAGCGGGTCGTCCGGGCGCAGGCCGTAGCCGATGTCCTCGGCGCCATGGGCGAAGCGCACGTGGCGCTCGACGAAGTCGCGGTTCACCGCGCCGCTCTCGATGATGTGGTTGGCGATGTAGTTGAGGATGATCAGGTCGGTCTGCGGCTTGAACACCATGGGCAGGTCGGCCAGCTCGAAGCTGCGGTGCTCGAAGGTGGACAGCACCGCGACCTTGACCTGCGGCGCGCTGAGCCGGCGGTCGGTGACCCGCGACCAGAGCACCGGGTGCATCTCGGCCATGTTCGAGCCCCAGAGGACGAAGCTGTCGGTGGCCTCGATGTCGTCGTAGCAGCCCATCGGCTCGTCCATGCCGAAGCTGCGCATGAAGCCCATCACCGCCGAGGCCATGCAGTGGCGGGCGTTGGGGTCGATGTTGTTGCTGCGCAGGCCGGCCTTGAACAGCTTGTTCGCCGCATAGCCTTCCCAGACCGTCCACTGGCCGGAGCCGAACATGCCGACCGACTCCGGTCCCTTGGCCTTGAGCGCGGCCTTGAACTTCTCGGCCATGATGTCGAAGGCCTGTTCCCAACTGATCGGCTGGAACTCGCCCTGCTTGTCGAACTTGCCGTCCTTCATGCGCAGCAGCGGGCGGGTCAGGCGGTCGCTGCCGTACATGATCTTCGACAGGAAGTAGCCCTTCACGCAGTTGATCCCGCGGTTGACCTCGGCCTTGATGTCGCCATGGGTGGCCACCACCTGGCCGTCGCGGGTGGCGACCATCACGCTGCAACCGGTGCCGCAGAAGCGGCAGGGGGCCTTGTTCCAGACCAGGCTGGTGACGTCCGCCTCGGTCACCAGGTTGCTGGCGCGGACCAGGATCGGCAGGCCGGCCGCCGCCGCGGCGATGGCGGCGGCGTTGGCCTTGGCGAATTCACGACGGGTGAGGTTCATCGATTGTCTCCTCGGGCGAGCACGGTATCGCGCGGTCGGTCATGGCCGCCGCGTCGTTGCTATCGTCGTCGTGCAGGATCTCGTGGTAGACCAGCACGGCGTTGAGCACTCCTGGCAGGTTCTGCAACTGGCCCAGGGTGTCGAGAATCTGTTCTTCGCGTTCGGCTTCCAGCACCAGAATCAGCTTGCCCTGCGGGCTTTCCTGGTAGATCTCCAGGCCGTCGAGCAGCGCCAGGTTGGCCTTCACCGCCGGCAGTCGCTCGGGCCGGCAATGCAGGATGAGGCTGGCGATCTGCAGGGCTTCAGACATGTCGTGGAGACTCCTTGGTGGATAGCGCGCGCAGTTGGATGGCCTGGCTCGGACAGGGAGCCAGGCAGGCGCCGCAGCCGTTGCAGCGCTGGCTGTCCAGCTCGGCCAGGGCGACGCCGCCGGGAGCCGGGCGGAAGCGGATCGCGGCGGGTTCGCAGGCGTCCTGGCAACTGCGGCAGTGGATCCCGGCCAGGGCCAGGCAGGCTTCGCCGATCGTGGCGATCCAGGGGAAGGCCGGGCGCGCGCCATCGAACAGGCCGGCCTCGCAGCGGCTGGCGCATTCCCCGCACAGCGTGCAGCCGGCGCTGGAGAGGTCGAGTTCGACGAGCCGACCAGCGCCGAGCTTCAGCACGCCTTCCGGGCAGGCCTCGACGCAGGCGGCGCAGCCTGTGCAGCCTTCGGCGAAGTCGGCGGCGGTCCACGGCGGGCGCCGCGTCGGCGGGTGCCCGCCGAGGCGGCGGAACAGCTCTCGGCGACTGCTCATACCCGACCTCAGGCCGGCGGCCCGGGCGGGCCGGCCAGTAGCTGGTACATCCAGACGCAGAAACCGAAGCCGCCGACCAGGGCGACGGACAGCAGCGGGAACAGGCAGATCACGAGGAACAGGAAGAGCCTGGCTTCCATGCCCTTGACGCGTCCCTGGTCGGGTTGTTCGTTCATTGGCCCAGCCTCTGTGCAGGCGACTGTAGAAAGCCTAGACCCTACTTGCAGTACGGGCAAAAACCTCGCCGAGCCGGCGCGCGGCAGCCTGGAAACAGAGCGTTCGCCGGCAAACGCGAGTCGTTCAGCCCGGGTTCAGCAAGCGTTCAGGGGCGGTTCAGTACCCTGTCCGTACTCTGCAAGCCGTGAACGACACGACTCTCGCAGAACGGAGAAACACCATGAAAGCACTCAAGACTCTCTTCATCGCCACCGCCCTGCTGGGTTCCGCCGCCGGCGTCCAGGCCGCCGACAACTTCGTCGGCCTGACCTGGGGCGAGACCAGCAACAACATCCAGAAATCCAAGTCGCTGAACCGCAACCTGAACAGCCCGAACCTCGACAAGGTGATCGACAACACCGGCACCTGGGGCATCCGCGCCGGCCAGCAGTTCGAGCAGGGCCGCTACTACGCGACCTACGAGAACATCTCCGACACCAGCAGCGGCAACAAGCTGCGCCAGCAGAACCTGCTCGGCAGCTACGACGCCTTCCTGCCGATCGGCGACAACAACACCAAGCTGTTCGGCGGTGCCACCCTCGGCCTGGTCAAACTGGAACAGGACGGCAAGGGCTTCAAGCGCGACAGCGATGTCGGCTACGCTGCCGGGCTGCAGGCCGGTATCCTGCAGGAGCTGAGCAAGAATGCCTCGATCGAAGGCGGCTATCGTTACCTGCGCACCAACGCCAGCACCGAGATGACCCCGCATGGCGGCAACAAGCTGGGCTCCCTGGACCTGCACAGCAGCTCGCAATTCTACCTGGGCGCCAACTACAAGTTCTAAATGACCGCGCAGCGCCCGCGAGGGCATGCTTCGATGGCCGGGCCGGAAGGTCCGGCCGCATCTCATCCGGAGGAACCTCATGAAACTGCTGGTAGTGGAAGACGAGGCGCTGTTGCGCCACCACCTCTATACCCGCCTGGGTGAACAGGGGCACGTGGTGGACGCGGTACCGGATGCCGAGGAAGCCCTCTACCGGGTCAGCGAATACCACCACGACCTGGCGGTGATCGACCTCGGCCTGCCGGGCATGAGCGGCCTGGACCTGATCCGCGAGCTGCGTTCGCAGGGCAAGTCCTTCCCGATCCTGATCCTCACCGCCCGCGGCAACTGGCAGGACAAGGTCGAAGGCCTGGCCGCCGGGGCCGACGACTACGTGGTCAAGCCGTTCCAGTTCGAGGAACTGGAAGCGCGCCTGAACGCGTTGCTGCGACGCTCCTCGGGGTTCGTCCAGTCGACCATCGAGGCCGGTCCCCTGGTCCTCGACCTGAACCGCAAGCAGGCGCTGGTCGAGGAGCAACCGGTGGCGCTGACCGCCTACGAATACCGCATCCTCGAATACCTCATGCGGCATCACCAGCAGGTGGTGGCCAAGGAACGCCTGATGGAACAGCTCTATCCCGACGACGAGGAGCGCGACGCCAACGTCATCGAGGTGCTGGTCGGCCGCCTGCGGCGCAAGCTGGAGGCCTGCGGCGGCTTCAAGCCGATCGATACGGTGCGCGGCCAGGGCTACCTGTTCACCGAGCGCTGCCGGTGATCCGTTCCCTGCGCATCCGCCTGATGCTCGGCGCCGCCGCCCTGGCGGTGCTGTTCATGCTGGCGCTGCTGCCGGCCCTGCAGCGGGCCTTCGGCATCGCCCTGGAGAACACCATCGAGCAGCGCCTGGCCACCACCTGCTGGTGATGCCGCATGAGGTATTCGAGGATGCGGTATTCGTAGGCGGTCAGCGCCACCGGTTGCTC
>NZ_SCND01000032.1:0-29442 GCF_005503585.1 Pseudomonas sp. 2VD | reverse complement strand
CAGTAGGCCATGCCGGTCTAGCCGCCCTTGAAGCGCGCCGAAGCGGCGGCGATGCGGAAATCGCAGCACAGCGCCAGGTCCATGCCAGCGCCCACGGCGCTGCCGTTGACGGCGGCGACTGTGGGTTTGTCGAGGGCGTGCAGGCGCCCCATCAGGGCGTGGGCGGCCTCGGTCCAGCCATAGCGTTCCAGCTCGCCACGGGCTTCAGCCGCCGCCCATTCGGCGAGATCGGCCCCGGCGCAGAAGCTGCGTCCGCTGCCGCCGAGCACCACAGCGCGCACTGCCGGGTCGCGCTCGCAGGCATCGAGTCGGACGTGCAGGGCCTCCAGGGTGGGGATATCCAGTGCATTGCGCTGTTGCGGACGATTCAGGACGAGCCAGGCGATCCCGGCTTCGACCCGCGTCTGCAATGGGGAAAGGTCAGTCATGCGGCCCTCGTTCTTATTGTTGGTTGATGGCGATCGCGGCTTTCAGGCAATACTAAACACTCGTTCAACAAGACCACAATCCACCCATTCGGGTGTATGTAACGGCCCTGCGGCAGGCGCAAAGCCACACGCCATGCGATCTGCCGAAAAGCGGCGGAGGCCCGCGCGAGCCGGCTGTTACAACTTCGAACAAACCAACCAGGCGAAAACGAAAACGCCCGCCGGATGCGGCGGGCGTCGGGTCCTGCGAATGGCCGTTCAGCCGGCCCGTCCCAGGGCGGGGTCGCCCAGTCCCTGCGGCTGCCGGCGACGAACCACGTAATAGGCCAGGTAGCAGGCGGCGATGAAGCCGAAGCCCCAGTACAAGGACGGCCGCTGGGTGGGATCGAGGGCGAGGAAGACGAACAGCGAGCAGCACACGGCGATGCAGGCCAGCGGCACCAGCGGGAACAGCGGCGCGGCATATTTCAGCTCGGCGACCGTGCCGCCGCTGGCCATGTGCTCGCGGCGGAAGCGGTATTGGGCGTAGGCGATGACGATCCAGGTGACGGTGCCGGACATCCCGCTCACCGCCATCAGCACCATGAACAGGGTGTCGGCGGCGACCACGCTGGTCAGCAACGAGAGCAGGGCGAAGCACAGGGTGATCAGCAACGCGTAGAGCGGCACGCCACGCGCGCTGAGCTTCGACAGGCCGCGCGGGGCCATGCCGGTCCTGGACATCGCCCAGAGGATCCGCGTCGAGGCGTACAGGCCCGAGTTGCCTACCGAGAGGATGGCGGTGAGGATGACGAAGTTCATCAGGTCCGCCGCGTAGGGAATCCCGACCATGTCGAACACCTGCACGAACGGGCTTTCCACCAGCCCGGCCTGTTGCCAGGGAATGATGGCGGAAAGCACGACGATGGCCAGCACGTAGAAGATCAGTACGCGGAACACCACGTTGCGCACCGCCCGCGGGATGCTCTTCTCCGGTCGCTCGGTCTCGCCGGCGGCGACGCCCATGATCTCGCAACCCTGGAAGGCATAGACCACCGTCATCATCACCGCGAACACCGCTGACAGGCCGTTGGGGAACAGCCGCTCGCCGAACAGGTTGGAGAACATCGGCGCCGGCGCACCGCTCTTCAGTTCGATACCGCCGAAGATCACCAGCCCCCCGACCACGATGAACACCAGGATCGCCGCCACCTTGATCCCGGCGAACCAGTACTCGGCCTCGCCGAAGGCACGGGTCGCCAGGGCATTGAGGGAGAACAGCACGACCACGAAGAAACCCGACCATAGCCACACGGGCACCTCCGGGAACCAGCGGGTCATGAGCATCCCGGCCGCGGTGAATTCCAGGCCTACCGTGGAGGCCCAGCTCATCCAGTAGACCCAGCCGATCATGAAGCCAGTCGCCGGGCCGATGAAACGCGTCGCGTGGGCCTGGAACGAACCGGAGACCGGCATCTGCACCGACAGCTCGCCGAGGCAGACCATCACCAGGTACATCAGCACCCCGGCCACCAGGTAGGCCAGCACCGCGCCGGCCGGGCCGCCCTGGTTGATGGTCACGCCGGAGCCCATGAACAGCCCGGTGCCGATCACCCCGCCGAGGGACAGCATGAAGATGTGGCGGCTCGCCAGGGCCCGGGTGAGTTGCAGCCTTTCCTTGCCGTCAGCCATGGCGCACCTCCGGATGAGGGTACGCGCAGGGGTCTTCGAGATGGCTCATTATTCTTGTCTCCACTCTGTCAGAGGCCGTGTCTTGCGCACGGATGAGCGGATTATTGGCGGCGGATGTAAGACGCCGTTGAACGCGCGGATCGAAGATGTAAAAAGCTGTAAGGAAGTTGTTCGCCGCGCCGCTCAACCGGCCGCTGCGTCGGCTTCGCCGAGGAAGCCGGCGCGGCGCAGGGCTTCGGCGCCGTCGCGGCGCAGGCTACCCAGGCGTGCGCCCCAGGCTCGCGGGTCGACCCCGGCCGCGCCCAGGACCTCGCGCTCCAGCTCGCCCAGGCCGGCGCCGAGCGCCACCAGACCCATGGAGTGGCAGCTTCCGGACAGGCGATGGGCGATGTTCGCCGCCTCGGCCAGGTCCACCTGGTCCAGGGCTTCGGCCAGCAGCGGCAACTGCTCGTCCAGGCTTCCCAGCAGGTTGCCCAGCAGTCCGGCGAGCTTGTGCCGCCCCAGCAGGCGGCGGTGGGTCTCGAGCATCTGCCGGTCCAGCGCGGCGTCCGCCGCAAGCGCAGGCACGCCGGTTCCGACCTCGCCCAGCGCGCGGCGCAGCTCGTCCATCCGCAGGGGCTTGCCGAGCACCCCCTGCATGCCCGCGGCGAAGTACCGACGCACCATGTCCGGCTGGATGCTGGCGGTGAAGGCGAAGATCGGCGTGGCGCGGTTCAGGCCGTCGAGCTGCCGGCGAATCCCGGCGCAAAGCTCGAGGCCAGCCATCCCCGGCAGGTGCATGTCCAGCAGGATCAGGTCGAAGCGCCGCTGCCGGCACAGCGCCAGGGCCGGCCCCGCGTCCTCGGCCAGCATCACCCGGTGGCCGTCCCGCTCGAGCAGGCCCTGGGCTACCTCGCGGTTGAGCGCCACGTCCTCCACCAGCAGCACCTCCAGCGCAGACACCGATGCCGCCGGCGGCGTCGCGCCGGACAAGCTCGCCAGCGCCAGCTCGATCTCGAACCAGAACGTACTGCCCTGGCCGACCCGGCTTTCCACGCCGATCCGCCCGCCCAGCGCTTCCACCAGCCGCTTGCTGATCGCCAGGCCCAGGCCGGTTCCGCCGTAACGGCGGGTCACGGCGTCGCCGCCCTGGGTGAAGCGTTCGAAGATGCGTTCGCGCATTTCCTCGGGAATGCCGATTCCATCGTCCGCGACGCTCAGCCGCAGGCGCTCGCTTCCTGCGCTACGCGCCAGCCGCTCGACGCGAACGCGCACCTCGCCGGCCTCGGTGAACTTCACCGCGTTGCCCAGCAGGTTGGTCAACACCTGGCGCAGGAACTGCTCGGCGCCGCGATGGCCGTCATGAACCTGTGGGTCCAGCCACAGGTCCAGCCGTGTGGCGTTCTCCCGCGCCCGTGGTTCGAGCAGGGTGAGGACGTCCTCGAGCAGGCTCCGCAAGGAAAAGTCCACCGCTTCCGGCACATCCGCCGCTTCCTCCAGCCGGGCGAAGTGGAGGACCTCGTTGAGGATCGCCAGCAGTCCCTCCCCCGCTGTCGCCAGTGCCCGCAGGCGCTGGCGGTCACGCTCGCCGAGCGATGCCTCGCGCAGCAGCTCGGCCATGCCCAGGATGCCGTTCAGCGGGGTACGGATCTCATGGCTCATGGTCGCGAGAAAACGGCTCTTGGCGCGGTCGGCGGCTTCCGCCTGGTCCTTCGCCCGGCGCAGGCTGGCGGTGCGCCGCTCGACCTGCCGACGCAACTCGTCGCGGTCGGCGTCGCGCCGGCGGCGGTCGGTGCGCAGGGCCTGGCGCATGTCCTCCAGGGCGGCGGCGACGGCGTCGATCTCGTCGCGCTCGCGGTCCGCCTTGTCCAGTCGCAGCGGCTGTTGCAGGTCGCCTTCGGCGATATGCCCGGCGAACTCGGACATGCGCCACAGATGGCGAGTGACCAGGCTGTGGAACAGCCAACTGAGGGCCACCGCCAGGCCACAAAGGAAACTGCCCATCCACAAGAGGCTGGCCAGGCCGCCGGAAACCAGCCGGCGATAGACCGCCGCCAGGTCGATGGCGATCTCCAGCTCGCCCAGTTGCCGACGCTCGCCCCCCGGCGGCTGGTAGCTCAAGGGAAAGCGCTCGACCCGCAGCAGGCCGCGTGGACGCTGGTCGCCCTGCAACAGGTTGAAGTCGGCGCTTTGCAGACTGACACGGGCGATGTCGGGGAAATCCCCGAGGCCGCGCAACTGCACGTTCAACTGCTCCTGGTTGAGATCCCACAGGCTGCGCTCGAAGCTGGCCAGGTAGCCGCTGCGGATCAGTTCCAGGCGCGCCTCGATCTCGCGCATTTCGCGGCGGTATTCGAAGAACAGCTGCACGGCGCCGGCGAGGACGGTGAAACACAGGCTGAACAGCAGCACCCGCCACAGCAGGCGCCGCGCCAACACTCCGCCGTGGCCGCTCACCAGGCGTCCGCGCGGTTGCCGGCGAGGCGCCGATAGTCGCGCACGCTGTCGTCCAGCCAACGCTGGATGCTGCCGTCGTCGCGATAGCCACGCAGGGCCCGGTCGATCTCGTCCATCTTCGCCGCCAGCGGCGAGTGCCGCGAGACCGCCACCCGCAGGTAGTCCACCGTCAGCGGTTCGGGCAGCGCACGGATGTTCTCGCCGCCGGCCAGGCGCTCGGCGAACAGCGTGCCGGTGCGGCGTTCGTGGGCAATGTAGTCGATGCGCTGGCGCACCAGCTTGCCGAAGTTCTGTCGGCTGTCGGAAACCCATTCGACGTTGCCGTGGCGGCCGACGAAGCGGTCGAAGTCCGCCCCGTAGCTTTCGCCGAACAACAGCCCGCCGCGATAGCCGGCGAGGTCGCCGAGGGATCGGATGCGCACCGGCCGCTGGCGGTTGTAGAAGATCGCCACCTCCTCGCGCAGCACCGGCTCGGCGGAAAACGCCAGGTCGCGATCGCGCGCGGGCGTGCGGTAGGCCAGTATCAGGTCGACCCGTCCGGCGGCGGCGTCCAGCAGGCAGCGCCGCCAGTTGCCCAGCACCACCACCTCGACCCGGTAGCCCAGCGCGCCGAACAGCCGCTTCACCAGCTCCGGCGCCAGCCCCCGGACCTGCTGGCCATCGCTCCAGGAGATCGGCGGGTATACCGGATAGTCGCAATAGCGGATGGTCTCCGCAGCCTGTGCCAGGCCGCCCAGCAGCCATCCGCAGAGCGCCAGCCAGCGGGCCTGCATGGCTCAGGCGTCGCTGGCCGCGGCGGTGAACAGGTAGCCGGCGCCGTGGATGGTGATGATCAGTTGCGGTTCGGCCGGGTCGTCGCGCAGCTTGCGACGCAGGCGGCCGACCAGCACGTCGATGGAGCGATCGCTGGGCAGCCACTCGCGGTTGCGGATCTGGTCCATCAACTGGTCGCGGCTCAGGGTATGCCCGCTGTTGCGCAGGAAGGCGCCGAGCAATTGGAATTCGCCGTGGGTGAGCAGGGTCTCGTTGCCCGCGTGGTCGATCAGGCGGCGCCGGTCGGCGTCCAGCAGCCAGTCGCCGAACTGCCTGAGGGCCTGCCGGGCGGGGGCGGCGCTGGCCTGGGCATGGCGCACCCGGCGGATCAGGTTCTTCGCCCGCGACACCAGTTCGCGCGGGTTCAGCGGCTTGATCACGTAGTCGTCGGCGCCGCACTCCAGGCCGACGATGCGATCGATCTCGTCGTTGCGCCCGGTGATCAGGATGATCCCCACCTCGGAGCGCACCCGCAGCTCGCGGGTCAGGGTCAGGCCGTCCTTGCCGGGCAGGCGGATGTCCAGCAGCACCAGCTCGACCGGCTGGCCGAGATGGGCGCACTCGGCAAGGCAGGCTTCCGCCTGCTCGGCGTTGCCGGCGCAGAGGACGTCATAGCCCTCCTCGCCGAGATAGGCCTGGAGAAGCTCACGAATCACCGGGTCGTCGTCGACCACCAATACGCGCGGAACCATCGCCATCACCTTGCGCCTCCGGCGGGCCGGGGCGTTTCTTGTTCTGGGTTGTCGGACGGTGGGCGGAAGGGGCCGGGGCGCCTTCCGCTGCCAGCAGCAGCCTATCCACTACTGAACGGACGATCAACAAGCTTCCGTCGCACGCCGGAAGCGGCGATGGGCGCCCGCCTCCAGGCCATCCACCCAGGCCTCGCAGATCTGCACGCCCTGCCGCGGCGTGAAGGTCGCGGGATTCAGCCCAGACTCCAGCCACAGCCCGTCGAGCAGGGCGCTGAGGCTGATGGCCGCCAGTTCCGCGTCGAAGTCCGCCCAGCCGCCCTCCTCCGCCAGTTGCCGCAGCACGCCGACCAGCAGCGCCCGGTACTCGCCATAGGAATGGTCGTGGACCCGCCCGATCGCTTCGATGCTGCCCACCGCGCCCCAAAACGCCAGCCAGGCGTCGAGCAATTGCGGATCGAGCAGCTCGGCGGAGAAGGATGCCTCGAAGAACGCCGAGAGCCGCGGGCGGGCGCCGCCCGGCGCGGTGTCGATGGCACCGCGGAGCAGGCGCATGACGCGTCCGGTGACCGCCAGGTAGGCCTCGGCCACCAGCGCGTCCTTGCCATCGTAGTGGTGATTGATCAGGCCCACCGATACCCCGGCCTCGGCGCAGATCTTGCGCACCGAGGCGCCCTGGAAGCCATGCCGCTTCAGGCAGGCCAGGGTCGCCTCGATCAGCAGCGCCTTGCGCTGCTCTGGTTCCAGACGGGAAAAGCGCACTTCCTGGTTCATCCTTTCGCGGCTCCTGCTCGTCGCCCGCGACCACCGGCGGGCAGCCCCGATGATCGCAGGTTACGTGGCGCCCGTCTCACTGGCTGGCCCAGGCGTTGAAGCGCTCCTCCAGCTCCTCGCCATGCTCGACCCAGAATTCGTCGTCCATCGCCAGGCCCTGCTCCAGGTTCGCCGGCGCGGTCGGCACCCAGCTCGCCAGTTGCGCGGGCAGGCGCTGGGCGGCCTGGCGGTTGGTCGGCCCGTAGGGAATGTTCTCGACGTAGCGCACCTGGGCATCCGGGGCATTGGCGAAGGCGATGAAGCGACGCGCCTCGGCGCCGCGCTTCGAACCCTTGACCACCGCCCAGTAGTCCATGCCGTACAGGCTGCCCGGCCATACCAGGGCCAGGTTGCGCCCCGCGCGGTGGGCGTCGGCGATGCGCCCGGTGTAGGTGGACGTCATCACCACGTCGCCGGCGGCCAGCCACTGCGCCGGCTGCGCTCCCGCCTCCCACCACTGGATGTAGGGCTTGAGCTGGCCCAGCTTGGCGAAGGCACGGTCGGCGCCGGCGCGGGTCGCCAGCAGCGGATAGACCTGCTCGCGTGGCACGCCGTCGGCGAGCAGGGCGAACTCCAGGTTGTAGATCGCCCGCTTGCGCAGGCCGCGCTTGCCGGGGAAGCGCTGGACGTCCCAGAAGTCGGCCCAGGACGCCGGCGGCTGTTGCAGCCGGTCGGCGTCGTAGCCGATCGCCACGCCCCAGACCAGCGCGGCGGAACCGCATTCCTGGGCGGCATTGGCGATCAACTGCTGCTTGCCGCCGATGGCCTGCCAGTCCAGACGCTCGAACAGGCCGTCGTCGCAACCGCGCGCCAGATCCGGCCCCTCGACCTGGACCAGGTCCCAGTCGGCGTGACCGGTGTCGGCCATCACCTTGATCCGGGCCATCTCGCCGTTGTACTCGCTCTGCACTACGGGAATCCCGGTCTGCTGCGTGAACGGCTGGAAGAACGCCACCTCCTGGGCCTTCTGTCCGGCGCCGCCGTAGCCGACCACCACCAGGCCATCATCGGCCTGGACCGGCGCGAGGCCGCCGAACGCCAGCAGGACGGCGCCGAGCAGGACGCGGCAAGGAAAAACCGGATGCGGACGGGCGCTGGCCGCGCGGTGCAACGGAAAGGAACGGTTCATGTGCGTCTCCTCTTGTTCTTGTTGTGGAGTGGATCGCAGCGAGCCGCCGGGAAGCGGCCACGGGACAGAAACTATCCAGTCGATTTTAAAAAAACAAGTTGATTTTTTACTGGTGGTAAATTCATATCCTGTTTCTGAAGCGCGCCGCGAGAACAACAAGAAGGACGCCAACCGTGAATTTCCCGCACCTGTTCAGCCCCCTGGAAATCCGGGGCAAACGCCTGAAAAATCGCATCATGTCGAGCGGCCACGACACGTCGATGCCTACCGACAACCTGGTCAACGAGCCACTCGTCGCCTATCACCGCGCCCGGGCCCGCGGCGGCGCCGGACTGATCGTCATGCAGGTGGCGGGGGTCCACGACAGCGCGCGCTACACCTCGCACGTGCTGATGGCCACCGACGATACCTGCATCCCCGGCTACCGGCGGGTCGCCGAGGCCTGCCACGCCGAAGGCTGCGTGGTGCTGTCGCAGATCTTCCATCCCGGGCGCGAGATCATGGAGTCCGCCGACGGCCTGCTGGCGGTGGCCTATTCCGCCTCGGCCTCGCCCAACGAACGGTTCCGGGTGATGCCGCGCGAACTCGACCAGCCGCTGATCGACGAGATCGTCGCCGGCTACGCCGCCGCCGCGCGCCGCCTGCACCAGGCAGGGCTGGACGGGGTGGAGGTGGTCGCCAGCCATGGCTACCTGCCGGCGCAATTCCTCAACCCGCGGGTGAACCGCCGCACGGATGGCTACAACGGCGAACTCGATGCCCGCCTGCGTTTCCTCCGCGAAGTGCTGGCGGCGGTGCGCGCGGCCACCTCCGAGGACTTCATCGTCGGCCTGCGCCTGTCCGCCGACGAGCGCGACCCCGAGGGTCTCAGCGAAAGCGAGTCGCTGCAGGCGGCCGAGGCGGTCCAGGGCGAGCTGGACTACCTGCACATCGTCGCCGGCACTTCGGCCTCCCTCGGCGGCGCCATCCATATCGTCCCGCCGATGGCCATCGAGCCGGCCTACCTGGCCCGCGAAGCCGGTACCTTCAAGGCGCGCCTGGCGATCCCGCTGTTCGTCACTGGGCGCATCAACCAGCCCCAGGAGGCCGAGGCCATCCTCGCCCGAGGCCAGGCCGACGTCTGCGGCATGACCCGCGCGCTGATCTGCGACCCGCAGATGCCGAACAAGGCCGAGGCCGGGCGCAGCGACGACGTGCGCGCCTGCATCGCCTGCAACCAGGCCTGCATCGGTCATTTCCACCGGGGCTATCCGATCTCCTGCATCCAGCACCCGGAAACCGGCCGCGAGCTGACCTACGCAACGCCCAATCCGCCCTCGCGGCGCAAGCGCGTTCTGGTCGCCGGCGGCGGCCCGGCGGGGATGAAGGCGGCGGCGGTGGCGGCACAGCGCGGCCACGAGGTAGTGCTCTGCGAGGCCGGCGCCCAGCTCGGCGGCCAGGTCAACCTGGCGCAACTGCTGCCGCGCCGCGCCGAATTCGGCGGCGCCTCCACCAACCTGCAACGGGAGATGCAACTGGCCGGCGTCGAGGTACGCCGCAACACGCCGGTCGACCGCGCGCTGGTGGAGCGCGAGCGGCCGGACCTGGTGATCGTCGCTACCGGCGCCGAACCCTACTGGCCGCCTTTCGAGCGCGGCGGCGAGCTGCAGGTGGTGGATGCCTGGCAGGTGCTGCGCGGCGAGGTGCGGGTCGGTCGCTCGGTGCTGGTCACCGACTGGCGGGGCGACTGGATCGGCCCCGGTATCGCGGAAAAGCTTGTACGCGAGGGCCACCAGGTACGCCTGGCGGTGAACGGCACCCACTGCGGCGAGAGCCTGCCGCTGTACGTGCGCGACCAGTTGGCAGGCGAGCTGCACCGCCTGGGTATCCCGGTCACGCCCTACGCCCGCCTGTACGGCTGCGACGATACCACGGTGTACATGCAGCACAGCGCCAGCGGCGAGGCGATGCTGTTCGAGGAGGTCGATACCCTGGTGCTATGCCAGGGCCACCAGCCGGTGGACCGCCTGGCCGACAGCCTGCACGGCCTGGCGGAGGTGTTGCGGATCGGCGACTGCCTGGCCCCCCGCACCGCCGAGGAGGCGATCTACGAAGGGCTCAAGGCCGCCTGGAGCATCTGAGCGGCGCGGCCGCGGCTCCCTCGACGGGTCCCGGCCCAGCCCCTAGAATGCCGCAAACGCAGCCAGGACCCCGCCGCATGCCCCGCTCGTCACCGCCGGACGCCACCGACACGCCGCGCAGCGAAACGCACTTCCTCGGCACCCGCATCCGCGGCCTGCGCAAGCGCCGCGGCCTAACCCTGGCCGAGCTGGCCGCACAGAGCGAACTCACCGCCGGCTACATCAGCCAACTGGAACGCAACCTGGCGTATCCGTCGATTCCGGCGCTGTTCAACATCGCCCGCAGCCTCGGCGTGACCATCCAGTGGTTCTTCGCCAGCGAGGCCGCGGTGGACCCGGCGGACGCCGGCTACGTGGTGCGGCGCAACACGCGCATGAGCGTGCATTACGAAGACGGCATCATCGACGAACTGCTCACCCCGCAGCCCAGCCGCCAGTTGGAGATTCTCCACTCGCGTTTCCCGCCGGGCACCTACAGCCAGCAGAGCTACAGCCATGAGGGCGAGGAAGCCGGCTACATCCTCAGCGGAATCTTCGAACTCTGGGTCGGCGACCGCCATTTCCAGCTCCGCGAGGGCGACAGCTTCAGCTACTCCAGCCAGGAACCGCATCGCTACGGCAACCCAGGCGACAGCGATACCCTGGTGCTCTGGGTGATCACCCCGCCGACGTTCTGAAACGCCCTGTCGCGATGCAGGGCCAGGGGAGCGCCGACGGGGCGGGCGCTACCCGCCGCGCCCGAGCAACCGCGCCAACCCCGCCAGCAGCCGCTCCAGGGCGCCCTGGTTGTTGCGCAGCACCTTCTCTCCGGCAGTGGCCATGGCCGTCGCGACCTCCGGCTGCGCCCACAGGCGCGTGAGGCCGTCGCACAGCTCGCCGGCATCCGTCACCTCGAGCAGCGCCCCGGCGTCGCGCAATTGCGCGGCGATGTCGAGGAAGTTGAACAGGTGCGGACCGGCGAACACCGGCTTGCCCAGGGCCGCCGGCTCCAGCAGGTTGTGCCCGCCGTTGGGCACCAGGCTGCCGCCGACGAAAGCGATGTCGGCCAGGGCATAGAGGAACAGCAGCTCGCCCATGGTATCGCCGAGCAGCACCTGGGTCGCGCGTGCCACCGGCTCGCCGCCGGAGCGCCGGACCGTGGCGAAGCCTTCGCGGCGGCATAGCTCGTGGACGCCGGCGAAGCGTTCCGGATGGCGCGGCACCAGGATCAGCAACGCGTCGGGACGCGTTTCCAGCAGGCGCCGGTGGGCTGCCAGGACGATCTCGTCCTCGCCGGCATGGGTGCTGGCGGCGATCCACAGCGGTCGCGCCGTCGCGTCCCATTCCTCGCGCAGGGCGGCAGCGGCCAGCGGCAGCTGCGGGTCGATGCGCAGGTCGAACTTGATCGAGCCGGTCACGCTGACGCACTCAGGACGCGCGCCGAGACGACGGAAGCGCTCGGCCTCGGCCTCGGTCTGCACGGCGATCCAGGACAGCTCGGCGAGCATCGGCCGGGTCAGCCCGGCGAAGCGCGCGTAGCCACGCGCCGAGCGCTCGGACAGGCGCGCATTGGCCAGCGCCACCGGGATCCCGCGCGCGGCACAGGCATGGATATGGTTGGGCCACAGCTCGGTTTCCATGATCACCGCCAGGCGCGGCCGCACCCGGTCGAGGAAGCGCGCCGCCGCCCAGGGCAGGTCGTAGGGCAGATAGCAGTGCCGGACCTGCTCGCCGAACAATGCGCGGATGCGCTCCGAGCCGGTCGGGGTCATGCAGGTGACGGTGACCGGCAGCTGCGGATGGCGCTCCAGCAGCGCCCGCACCATCGGCGCGGCGGCGATGCTCTCGCCCACCGAGACGGCGTGCACCCAGATGCCGCCGGGCGGCACCTCGGGCAAGGACAGGGAAAAACGCTCGCCGATGCGCTTGGCATAGGCCGGCGCCTGGCGCGCGCGCCACCACAGGCGCAACGCCACCAGCGGCAAGCCGAGGTGGAACAGCAGGGTATAGAGGGTACGGTTCATGGGCGCGCAGCTTAGCAAAACTCCCGCCGACCGGCTCAGCCGATGGCGCGCAGGTGGCGGGTGAAGGTTTCGCCGAGCCAGGCCGCCGCCGGGCCGAGCACCTCGTTGCGCCGCCAGACCAGTTCGACCACCAGCGACGGCGGCGTCCAGTCGCTGGTCAGCTCCACCATCAGCCGATCGTAGGTGGGGTACTGCACCACGTGCCGCGGCAGCCAGGCCCAGCCGAGGTTGCGCATCAGCAACTCGGCCATGGAATAGAAGCTGTCCAGCCGCCACACCTGCGGGCTGATCTGCTCGCCGCCCGGATAGCCGCTCTGCTGGGGCACGATCAAAAGTTGCCGGTGCTGTGCCAGCTCGCGGCGACTGACCCGTTGCAGCCCGGCCAGCGGGTGGCCGGCGCCGCACACCGTGACCATCTCGACGCTGCCGAGGCGCCGCCGCTCCAGCGACTCAGGCATGCGCTCATGGTGGAACAGCAGGCCGAGGTCAGCCTGCTCCTCGAGCAAACGACGGGTCACGTCACCCTGGCCGCCGCTGGACACCTGCACCTCCAGACTGGGAAAGCGCTGCGCCAGCGCTTCCAGGCTGTCCAGCACCGGCTGGTAAGGCATCGCCTCGTCCTGGGCCAGGCGCAGCCGCGGCTCCTCGCCGCGCGCCAGCCCCAGCGCGCGCCCCTGCAGGCGCTCGCACTGGCGCAGCACCTCGCGCGCCTCCGCCAGCAGCACCCGGCCCTCGTCGGTCAGGCGCGGCTGGCGTCCGCTGCTGCGTTCGAACAGGGTGACGCCGAGGTCCGCCTCCAGCAGCGCGATGCCGTTGCTCACCGCCGATTGCACCCGCTTCAGTTCGCGGGCGGCGGCAGAGAACGACTGGCGCTCGGCGACGCTGACGAACAGGCGGATCTGCTCCAGGTTCCACTGCATAACCTATCTCCAATACAGATAGGTAACGACTTTATCCCATCCGCCGGCTCCCTAGAATGGCCGCAGTTTCCGGAGGACCCCACCATGACCAACTATCTCTACCTCGCCATCGCCATCGCCGCCGAAGTGGTCGCCACCACCTCGCTGAAAGCCGTCGCCGGATTCAGCAAGCCACTGCCGCTGCTGCTGGTGGTGGGCGGCTACGTGCTCGCCTTCAGCATGCTCGTGCTGGTCATGCGCACCCTGCCGGTCGGCGTGGTCTACGCCATCTGGTCCGGGCTCGGCATCGTCCTGGTCAGCCTGGTGGCGATGTTCGTCTACGGCCAGCGCCTGGACCCCGCGGCCCTCCTCGGTATCGGCCTGATCATCGCCGGCGTGCTGGTGATCCAGTTGTTCTCCCGCGCTTCGGGGCACTGAACGACCGTCGCGGGCGCAGGTTGTATACTGCGCCCTTTCCGTTCCCGATAAGGCAGCCCCATGCCCCAAGCCCTTTCCACCGACATCCTCATCGTTGGCGGCGGTATCGCCGGCCTCTGGCTGAACGCCCGCTTGCGCCGAGCCGGCTACGCCACCGTGCTGGTGGAAAGCGCCAGCCTCGGCGGCGGACAGAGCGTGAAGTCGCAGGGGATCATCCACGGCGGCGCCAAGTACGCCCTGCATGGCGCCCTGACCGGCGCCTCCGAAGCCATCGCCGACATGCCGCGGCGCTGGCGCGCCTGTCTCGGCAGCGACGGCGAACTCGACCTGCGGGGCGTGCGCCTGCTTTCCGAGGCGCACTACCTGTGGTCGCCGGGCGGCCTGGCCGGCAGCCTTACCAGCTTCTTCGCCAGCAAGGCGGTGCGCAGCCGGGTCGAGCAGGCCAAGGGCGAGGATTTGCCTCCGGCGCTGCGCGACAAGGGGTTCAAGGGCAAGGCCTACCGCCTCACGGAAATCGTCTTCGACGTCCCCGACCTGATTCGCCGCCTGGCGGAACTGGCCGGCGACAGCCTGCTCGCCGGCGAGCGCATCGAACCGCTGCGCGAAGGCCGGGAACTGGCCGGCCTGTGCGTCGACGGCCGGGAGATCCGTGCACAGCGCGTGGTGCTCAGCGCCGGTGCCGGCAACGAGGCGCTGCTCCGCGAACTGGGCCTGGAACAACCGGCCATGCAGCGGCGGCCGCTGCACATGGTGATGGTCAAGGCGGCGACCCTGAAACCGCTGTACGCCCACTGCCTGGGGGCCGGGCCGAAGCCACGGATCACCGTGACCACCCATCCGACCCGCGACGGCCAGTCGGTCTGGTACCTCGGCGGCGACATCGCCGAAGCCGATGGCGTGGCCCGCGACGAAGCCGCGCAGATCGCCGAAGCACGCCGCGAACTGGCAAAGCTGCTGCCCTGGATCGACCTCGGCCAGGCGCAGTGGGCCACCTTGCGGGTGGATCGCGCCGAGCCGGCACAGTCCAACCTGTTGCGCCCGGACAACGCCTTCCTCGCCGAACAGGGACGCCTGCTGGTCGGCTGGCCGACCAAGCTGGCGCTGGCCCCTGACTTCGCCGACCGGGTCTGCGCCCGCCTGGAAGAAGACGGCATCCGCCCCAGCGAACATGCCGCGCTGCCGCAACTGCCGCGTCCGCCGCTCGCCGAACCGGCCTGGGAGGTAGCCTTCGCATGATCAGGGATACCCTCCACGACCTGCACCGCCCGCTGGGCGACACCGGCCTGGCCGTTTCGCCGCTGGGCCTGGGCACCGTCAAGTTCGGCCGCGACCAGGGAGTGAAGTACCCTTCCGGCTTCACCATCCCCGACGACCGCGAAGCCGCCGACCTGCTGGCCCTGGCCCGCGACCTCGGCATCAACCTGATCGACACCGCCCCGGCCTACGGCCGCAGCGAGGAACGCCTCGGCCCGCTGCTGCGCGGCCAGCGCGAGCATTGGGTGATCGTCAGCAAGGTCGGCGAAGAGTTCGTCGACGGCCAGTCAGTCTTCGACTTCTCCGCCACGCATACCCGGCGCTCCGTCGAACGCAGCCTGAAGCGCCTGGAGACCGAGCGGATCGAGCTGGTGCTGGTGCATTCCGATGGCAACGACCTGGATATCCTCGAGAACAGCGAGGTCTACCCGACTCTCGCCGCGCTCAAGCGCGAGGGCCTGATCGGCGCCTACGGACTCTCCGGCAAGACCGTCGAAGGTGGCCTGCGCGCCCTGCGCGAGGGCGATTGCGCGATGGTCACCTACAACCTGAACGAGCGCGCCGAGCGCCCGGTCATCGAGTACGCCGCGGCCCATGCCAAGGGCATCCTGGTGAAGAAGGCGCTGGCCAGCGGGCATGCCTGCCTGGGCGCCGGACAGGACCCGGTGCGCGCCAGCTTCGAACTGGTCTTCGACCAGCCGGGCGTCGCCGCCGCCATCGTCGGCACCATCAATCCGCTGCACCTGGCCCATAATGTCGCGATGGCCGCGCAAGCCCTGAAAAAGGCCTGAACCATACATCGGCTGCAACATCCGCGGGTTGACACCCGCGGTGCATTCCGCTGCCATGTTCCTCCCGAACGAGCCGTATCCTGCCTGCCGCCCTCGCCTCCGGTGGCCGGTGCATCGAACGTGAGCCTCCGTCCCGCCCCGGCGCGATGACCCGACAAGGAGCCCCGTATGCCCCGTATGCTCGCCCGCAAGGATCCGTCCGCCTTCAAGACCCTGCCGCTGCTGGTGGAGGCCTCCCCGGACGGGCTGGTCTACCAGGCCCTCGGCCTGCCGCTGAACTTCCAGCAGATGCTCGTACGCCGCCGCCGCATGGAGGTAGCCGACCCGCAGCGCTTCGTCGCCGAGCTGGCCAACCTGGGGGTCTCGGTGCGCTTGACCCTGAACTGGCAGGGCCGCGACTACTGGGTGCTGGTCCGTCAGCGCCGGCTGGACCGCGGCGATACCGTGCTCAAGCTGATCTCCGGCTACGTACCGGCCCACGAACTGAACCTGCCGCTGCTCACGGCGATCCAGGAAGTCGCCGAGGAATGCCTGGTGGAGACCGCCGGCGGCTGGCTCGGCGGGCGCTTCGGCGACACCTGGCTGCCGACGCCCTACCAGGGTTCGCTGCGCTACCGGGAGAACAGCCACTTCGTCCTCACCCCGCTGTCCGGCGCCGCCCGTCCGGTGCAAGCCGGCAGCCTGCGCTTGCTGGAGCGCCCACGCGCCTACGTACACCTGCCCACGGCCTCGCTGCAACTGGTCTACGACATGCGCCTGGAGCTGCCGCGCGATGCGCGCGAGCCGAGCCTCTACCATGTCGACGAGCGGCTCGAGAGCGGTCCGCTGGTGGCGCGTCTGGACCGTCGGCGCCCCGATCTCTACCTGCTGCCGCTGGACCAGGGGCGCCCCACCGGCGACCTGTTCACCCTGCGCAAGGGCCAGTTGCGCCCTGCGGCCACCCGCGGCCTGTGGTTGGCCGAGAGCTTTGCCGTACAGGACGGCTGGCTGGTGCATGAGGAACGCATCCGTTTCCGCGACTGGCTGGCACTGTGGCCATCCAGCAACGGCGACCAGGCCGGCGGTGGGCGCGACCGCGCCAGCGCCTGAACCGGGCGGGCTTTGCCGCCCTTTCTACTTCAACTGGCTGGAAGACTTGCCGAGCAGGCGGCGAGCGACGATGAGCAGCTGGATCTGCTGGGTGCCCTCGAAGATGTCGAGGATCTTCGAGTCCCGCGCCCACTTCTCCAACAGCTCATCCTCGGCGTAGCCGAGGGCACCAGCCAGCTCCACGCACTTCAGGGTGATCTCGTTGGCCACCCGTCCAGCCTTGGCCTTGGCGATGGACGCTTCCTTCGAGTTGGGCAGCTTGTTGTCGGCCATCCATGCCGCCTTCAAGGTCAACAGGCGCGCTGCCTCCCACTCCGCCTCCAGGCGATAGAGAGTGGCCTCGGCGTGGCTGACGGTGAGCAGCGGTTTCCTGTAGTCGAACTTGCAGCCAGCCCTCTTCAGCAATTCGCGGGTCCGGTCCAGCGCCGCCTTGGCCACCCCGACGGCCATGCCGGCCACCAGCGGGCGGGTATTGTCGAAGGTCTCCATGACCCCGGCGAAACCCTTCTGCACGTCGACCTCGGCGTTGCCCAGCAGGTTCGCGGCCGGCACCCGGCAATCATTGAAACTGATCGAAGCGGTATCCGAAGCCTTGATCCCGAGCTTCTTCTCCAGGCGCGTCACGGTCATCCCCGGCGTGCCCTTCTCGACCACGAAGGACTTGATCGCCGCCCGCCCCAGGTTGCGGTTCAGGGTGGCCCAGACCACCACGGCATCGGCCCGCTCGCCGGAAGTGACGAAAATCTTCTCGCCGTTCAGTACATAGTGGTCGCCATCCTGGGTCGCGGTGGTGCGAATCGCCGCCGAGTCCGAACCGCAGCCCGGCTCGGTGATCGCCATCGCCGCCCAGGTGCCGCCGAAGCGCTGCAACTGCTCCTCGTTGGCCACCGCGGCGATCGCCGCGTTGCCCAGCCCCTGGCGCGGCATGGCCAGGAGCAGGCCGACGTCGCCCCAGCACAGTTCCATCACGCCGAGCAATGCCGACAGGTTGCCGCCGTTCTTGATGCCCTCCTCTACCTGCTTGCCGGCGCGCTTGCTCGCCGAGGTCGCGCCGACAGCCTCGGGCGAGCCGCTGTTCATGCCGTCCAGCAAGGCCGCGAGCAGGTCCAGCTCCTTCGGATAGGCGTGTTCGGCCTTGTCGTACTTGCGCGAGATCGGCCGGAAATAGTTTTCCGCGACCTGATGCGCCTGGTTGGCCAGGCTGCGGAATTTCTTCGGGGTTTCCAGGTACATGTCGATTCCTCGTTCACTCGTCGCGGCGGACCGCGCACTCGCTCGGGTTCACAGGTGCAGGCCGCCGGCCATCAGCGCTACCGCGCGCAGGTCGCGGTACCAGCGCTCGGCCGGATGCTCCTTGGTGAAGCCGTGGCCGCCGAGCAGTTGCACGGCGTCGGTGCCGATCTTCATCGCCTTCTCGGCGCACAGCAGACGCGCCAGGTAAGCCTCGCGCTGGAACGGCTGGCCGCGCTCGGCCAGGGCGCAGGCCCGCCAGACCATCAGGCGCATGGCGTCCAGTTCGATGGCGATGTCGGCGACCATGAAGGCGACCCCCTGGCGATGGCTGATCGGCTCGCCGAAGGCCTCGCGCTCGTTGCAGTAGGCGATCACGTAGTCCAGCGCCGCCTGCCCGGTGCCCAGCGCCAGGGCACACCAGGCCAGGGCCGCGTGATCGAGGAAGGCCCGGTAGTCGAAATGCTCGGCGGCCAGGCGGTTGTCCGCCGGCACCTTGACGCTCTTCAGGCGCAACCGGGCGGTGCCGCCGGCCTTCAGTCCCATCGCCGGCTCGGCACGTCGCTCGACGCCCTTGGCGGAGGCTTCCACCAGGAACAACGCAGGCCCCTCGTCGGTCTTCGCCGCGACGATCAGGCGGCTGGCCTCCAGGCCGCGCAGGACCAGGCATTTCTCTCCGGAAAGCAGGTAGTGACTGCCCTTGCGCCGGGCGCGGGTCGCCAGTTTCTGCGGGTCGAACAGCAGACTCGGCTCGTTGACCGCGATGGCGGTGAGCGGCGCCCCCTCTTCGCTGACGAACGCCGGCAGCCACTGCGCCTGCTGCGAGGGGCTGCCCCAGCGGCGGATGCAGTTGGCCGCCGACAACGGCACCAGCAGGGCCGCCGCCAGCGACAGATCGCCCTTGGCCAGGGCCTCGGCGATAAGGGCAGTGGTCACCGTGGTGCGCTCACCGGCCATGCCGCCGTGCACCTCGCCGACCCCATAGTGGGTCAGGCCCAGCTCCAGCGCCTGGTTGAGCAGTTCCGCCGGCAGGCTGGCCTCGGCATCCGCGTCATGAGCCAGCGGACGCAACACCTCCAGGGCGAAGCCTTCGAGCATGTCCACCAGCATCTGCTGGTCGTCGGAGAACGACAGGTCGAACAACCCGTCCGGATCGGCCTTGCGCGGTCCCTTCGCCTGCTTCGCCGAACGCTCGCTGGCCAGGCGGAAGCCGGTACGGCTGCCGCTGTAGAGCAGTTTCTCGAAGGGTTTGCGAAGATTGAAGCGATCCGGCCAGTCGGCCTGGGCGACACGGTTCAGTACAGCCAGGGCACGGCCCTGTACATCGGTGCTCATGGGCATCTTGCTCCACGCAGGATGGGATGCCCGGATCATGCGCCGCCGCATGGGCAGCGCCTATGACCGTCTCGCCGAAGGGAGTTGTCAGACCAGCCAGTCATCCGCCAGGGGCGACCGGCCGGGGAAAGGCTCAGCCTTTCTGGCGGATCTTCTCGACGATGGCGGTGGTGGAGCTGTTCTCCACCAGGCCGAGCACCCGTACCTCGCCGCCGTAAGCCTTGACGATCTGCGCGCCGACCACCTGCTCGACGCCGTAATCGCCGCCCTTGACCAGCACGTCCGGACGCACCTGCTCGAGCAGGCGCTCGGGAGTGTCTTCGGCGAAGCTCACCACCCAGTCCACCGCGCCGAGCCCGGCGAGTACCGCCATGCGCCGGTCCACCGAGTTGATCGGCCGGCCAACGCCCTTCAGGCGAGTGACCGAGGCGTCGTCGTTGACCCCGACGATCAGGCGGTCGCCCTGGGCGCGCGCCTGTTCGAGGTAGGTCACGTGGCCGGCGTGAAGGATGTCGAAGCAGCCATTGGTGAAGACGATCTTCTCGCCGTGGGCGCGGGCGTCTTCGATTGCCAGCAGCAGTTGCTCCAGGCCCAGCACGCCACGCTCGGAACCCTGCTCGCGCTGCACCGCGCGACGCAGTTCGGGCGCGCTGATCGCCGCGGTACCCAGCTTGCCGACCACGATGCCGGCGGCCAGGTTGGCCAGGCCCACCGCAGACGGCAGCTCCTCGCCGGCGGCAAGCGCCGCGGCCAGGGTGGAGATGACCGTATCGCCGGCACCGGTGACGTCGAACACTTCCCGCGCCCGCGCCGGCAGGTGCAGGGCCGGCTGGCCATGGCGGAGCAGGGTCATGCCATGCTCGCCGCGGGTCACCAGCAAGGCGCCGAGGTCGAGTTCGCTCATCAGCGCCTGGCCCTTGGCGACCAGTTCGGCTTCGTCGGCGCAACGGCCGACGATGGTCTCGAATTCGGACAGGTTCGGGGTGATCAGGCTGGCGCCGCGATAGATGGCGAAGTCCTTGCCCTTGGGATCGGCCAGTACCGGAATGTTGCGCGCCCGCGCCGCCTGGATCAGCACCTGGTGGTTCTGTAGCGCGCCCTTGCCGTAGTCGGACAGCACCAGCACCTTGACCTTGGCCAGCAGCGACTCGACGTCCACGGCCAGGGCCGCCGCGTCGGTGCGGAACGGTTCCTCGAAGTCGACCCGCAGCAGTTGCTGGTGACGACTCATGACCCGCAGCTTGACGATGGTCGGCTGGCTATCGATGCGCTGGAAGCGCGCGTCCACTCCAGCGGCCTTGAGGCTGTTGGCCAGGCTGTCGGCGGCCTCGTCGCGGCCGGTGACGCCGACCAGCAAGGCCTGTGCGCCCAGCGCGGCGATATTCAGCGCGACGTTGGCGGCGCCGCCGGGGCGGTCCTCGTGCTGTTCGACGCGGACCACCGGCACCGGGGCCTCCGGCGAAATGCGCGAAGTCGCGCCATGCCAGTAGCGGTCAAGCATCACATCACCGACCACCAACACCGGGGCCTGGTCGAAACGGGGCATGGACAACTTCATGGGAACTCCAAACAACCTCTCGGGGCAGACGCCCAGTTTATCAGCCGACAGGCGCCGGCGCCTGCTCATCCAGTCCCATCGCGTGCAGCCGCGCATAGTGGCCGTTCTGCGCCAGCAGCTCGGCGTGGCTGCCGCGCTCGACGATCTGCCCCTGGTCCATCACCAGGATCAGGTCGGCCTTCTCGATGGTCGACAGGCGGTGGGCGATCACCAGGGTGGTGCGCCCTTTCATCACTTCGTCCAGCGCCGCCTGGATATGCCGCTCCGACTCGGTGTCCAGCGCCGAGGTCGCCTCGTCGAGGATCAGCAGGGGCGCGTCCTTGAGCAGCGCCCGGGCGATCGCCAGACGCTGGCGCTGGCCGCCGGAAAGCAGCACGCCATTCTCGCCGACCTCGGTGTCGAAGCCTTGCGGCAGGTTGTCGATGAATTCCTTGGCGTTGGCAGCCTTCGCCGCCCGCTCGATTTCCTCGCGCGGCGCGCCAGCCAGGTCGCCGTAGGCGATGTTGTTGGCCACGCTGTCGTTGAACAGCGTGACCTGCTGGGTCACCAGGGCGATGTGGCGGCGCAGGTTACGCAGGCGATAATCCTCGACCTCAACGCCATCAAGCATGATCTTGCCGTCATTGTGCTGATAAAAGCGCGGAACCAGGTTGGCCAGGGTCGACTTGCCGCTACCGGAACGGCCGACCAGGGCGATCATCTGCCCGGGTTCGGCGACGAAACTGATGTCATCCAGCACCTGCTTGTCGGTTCCGGGATAACGGAAGCTCAGGTTGCGCACTTCCAGGCGCCCGCTGACCCGCTCCTTCTCGACGCTCCCCTGGTCTTCCTCCGCCGCTTCGTCGAGCTGCTCGAAGATGCTCTCGGCGCCGGCGACGCCGCGCTGGACCGTGGAACTGACCTCGGAAAGCTGGCGGATCGGTTTGGGCAAAAGGCCCGCCGCGGTGATATAGGCCACCAGGTCGCCGGCCGAGGCGTCCCCGCGCAGCCACAGCACGAGGAACATCAGTATCGCCATGGCGACGTAGATCACCAATTGCAGCATCGGCGTGTAGACCGCGCCTGTCTTGGTCATCCGCAACTGCTTGTCGGTATTGCTCTGGCTGGCGTCGTGGAAGCGCTTCTCTTCATAGGCTTCGCCGCCGAAGCTGCGCACCACCCGGTAGCCCTGGATGGTTTCCGAGGCGACGTGGGTGACGTCGCCCATGGCCACCTGGATCTTCTTGCTCTGCTTGCGGAACTTGCGGCTGGCGGTAGTCACCATCACCGCGATGACCGGCAGGATCGCCAGCATCACCAGGGTCAGCTTCCAGTTCATCCACAGCAGGTAGAGGAACAGGAAGACCACGGTCAGGCCCTCACGGATCACCACCTTGATGGCATCCGTGGCTGCTCCGGTGACCATGGTCACGTTGAAGGTGATGCGCGAGATCAGGTGGCCGGAGCTGTGCGTGTCGAAATAGCGGTTCGGCAGCACCAGCAGCTTGTTGAACAGAGCGACCCGCAGGTCATGCACCAGCCCCAGGGAAACCTTGGCCAGGAAGAAGTTGCCGAGGAACGAGCCCAGCCCCTGCCAGGCAGCGATCAGGATGATCAGCAACGGCACCGCGTAGACCAGGTGCAGGTCGCGCAACCAGGGCCACCGCACATTCGGAAACAATGCCGCGTCAGGATTGGAGAGGCCGTCGACGAAATACTTGAGGATGCCCGCCAGCATCGGCTGGGTCGACGCGAAGATCAGGAAACCGACGATGCTGAGTAGGAACATTCCGATGTAGGGCTTCACGTAGCCCAACAGGCGGAAATAGATCTTGAGACTGGAAGGTCCGGGATTCTGAGGACTATCGCTCATGGTTTCTTACATGCTGAAAAGGTCCCGGAGTGTAGCACAGGACCTCCATCACTCTGCCTGGAAGGCGTGTTGGGGTAAGATGGCGGGCCGTTCGTTCAGGAGCTCGCATGCGAGTCATAGACTACCCCTCCTACTTGCAGTTGCGTGACAACGCAGAAGTGCTGGAAGCCGATGGTCATGGGGACAAGGTACTGCGTCTGCGCGACGGGTCCTTCCTCAAGCTGTTTCGCCGCAAGCGCCTGATTTCCTCCGCAGCCCTGTTCCCCTATGCGGAGCGCTTCGCCCGCAATGCCAGCGAACTGGCGCGGCGCGGCATCGTCTGCCCGAAGGTGCTGGACGTACTGCGGATCCCACATATCCAGCGCGACGCGGTGCACTACGAGCCGCTACCGGGGCAGACCCTCCGCCAACTCGACCGCAACGACCCGGAGTGCGGCGATACAGTCCGGACGCAACTGGGCGAGCTGATCGCCGTGCTGCACGCCAAGGGGGTGTACTTCCGCTCGCTGCACCTGGGCAACGTGGTGCGCACGCCGGAAGGCCGGATGGGCCTGATCGACATCGCCGACCTGCGGGTCCAGCGCTCGGCGCTCAGCGCCGCCCAGCGCATTCGCAATTTCAAGCACCTGCTGCGCTACGAACAGGATCGAACCTGGTTCCTCGACGACAGCGAGCACCTGGTGCTCAAGGCCTATCTCCGCAGCAGCCAGGTCCACTGGACACTCGAGCAGCTCCTCAAGCAACTGCAACTGGATTGAGCAAGGAATGTTCGCAGCTACCCGACTGACCCGTCTTCGCCACGATACCAGCCGCATCCTCAGCCACTGGATCCTGCCGCTGGGCTGGCTGGCCCTGCTCACCGGAATGTTCTGGGTCGGCGACCGTTCCGACTACCATCGCCTTTTCTATATCCTCCTGGCGGCACCGACGCTACTGTACGTGATACTGCAACCGCGTCTGCTTCGCCCGCTAACGGGCTCGCCGCTGTTCATCGCCTTCCTCGCCTTCAGCAGCTACATGATGCTGAGCCTGTCCTGGTCGGCCCCCGAGAACTCCACCGGCTCGCTGCTCAAGCGCCCCCTGTACATCGCTCTCCTGTTCTTCTGCGCCGCCATCCTGGCGCTCGAAGCCCCCCTCCGCCTCAAGACCGTGACCTGGCTGGCAGCCCTTGGCGCGGTGATCTCCGCGGCAGCCACCTTGCTGCAATACTACTGGGACGCCAATCCGCTGCGCCTTACCGGTTATGGCGCTCTCTATAACCCATTACTGAGTGCCCATGTCTATGGCGCCTTCACGGCATTCTGGCTGGCTTATTGGATGCAGTCGCGCCCTATCCTGGCCCCCTTGCCACTGATTTCTCTGGCGCTGCTCGGTGGCCTTCTCATCGCGACCGGTTCGCGTACTCCCCTGGTAGGGCTCACAGCAGCCCTTATGTGGCTGGTCCTGGCCGGAGACAGGAAAAAGGCCCTCATCGCCCTGGCACTCGCTCTGGCTGGAGCGCTACTGGGCTACATCCTGTACCCGGAAGTGTTCACCCAGAGAGGGGCATCGTTCCGCCCGGAAATCTGGGCCGACGCCCTACGCCAGATCGGCGAGCATCCATGGCTCGGACACGGCTACGATCATCCGATGCGAATCGTCCTGAGCAACGGCATGCTGCTCGCCGACCCGCACAACATCGAACTGGGTGTGCTTTTCGCTGGAGGGATCATCGGGCTCCTGCTGTGGGTGGCGATCTACGCCCTGGCCTTCGCCTTCTCCTGGAAAAACCGGAAGTCTCCAGCCGTTCTGCTAGCCTCGACCTGGCTGGTGTTCGGCCTGGCAGCCGGACTCACGGAGGGCAACGCCTTCCTGCCCCGTCCCAAGGAACACTGGTTCCTGATCTGGATTCCCATGGCGCTGCTGTATGCGCTGTGGATCCAGCAAAGGTTCGCCGCCAGCAGGCGCGGTGAAGATATCGCCGCGCCTTGAGCGCGGCGGTATCAGCGGTCAGGAGAAGAACAGCCGCGCAATGCCGCGGAAGGTCTTCTCGTTCCAGTACTTCAGCGGCAAGCCGGAGAGCAGCTCCCGGGCCAGCACCTTGTCCCGGTTCGAGCACTTGAGGAACATCGAATTGCGGAAGCGCATGATCACCTGCTCGTAATCGGGGTGATCGCTGAACTGGCTGTACGTCTTGAATACGTTGTCCACCATGAAACGGGCGTTCTTGTACGTATTGGTGGGATGCTTGCGGTACTGGGCGAGGACCTCGCCAAGAATGTCGATGACGTAGCCAGCCTTGGTCACCGCCAGTTCGATATAGACATCTTCCAGGCGTATGTCCGGATCGAAACCGCCGACCTTCTCCAGGGCTTCCCGCCGGAACATCAAGGTGGGCGCCATCGGGCCCGGCTTGCGGTCCAGGAACAGGTCATCGAAGTCGAGGCGGCGGAAAGGCAGGTCGCGTTTGCGCTGCTCCTTACCCGGCATGACCCGGCCATTGGAGTCGATGATCTCGATATTGCCCGCGCAGATACCTACCTCGGGCTTGTCCCACATGTGTGCCACCTGTTTCTCCAGGCGTTGCGGCAACATGATGTCGTCCGACCCGAAAGGCACGATGAGATTTCCCCGGGCCCTGGCGATCGCCTCGTTGAGCGTTTTCGACAGTCCCTGGTTCTGCTGGACCCTGAGGTCGAAGCCGTACTTCGCCTGGAGCCCGTGCAAAAGCTCGACGCTGCCATCGCTGGAACCATCGTCCACCACCAGCAGTTCCACGTTGCGGTACGTCTGCGCAGCCACGCTGGCGATGCTCGCTTCTATGTACTTTTCGTGGTTATAGGAAGCGATGATCACGGAAACCAATGGCTGCGAACCATCATCGACGAGCGTCATAACTACAACCTTACCTGTCCTTCACGTCCCCATTCAAAGCGCCAGACATGCATGAGCGATCCTGCGATCTTCATCGGTCCTACACCTCCCCCCAGCCCGGAAAAACAAGCTGAACAATAGCAAACACGCCTGAAGCCCCAGCTCTTTTCGGCTGCTACTCTCAGGTAAAAATACGTCGCCAGGTCTTCTCCAGCCATCCGGGACGCTCCGGCTCGCGCAACGCGGGCCGCATGGCCTCGACGATACTCTGACCGACAGCGGCGAAGCTGAATCGTTCGATGGCCAGCGCCTGGCCGCTTCGCGCGATCCGCTCGGCGAGGGCCGTATCGAGGCGCAGGATCGCGAGCTTTTCCTGGATGTCCGCCACCGAGCGATACAGCACGATATTCTCCATGTCCCGGAAACCCAAGGCCTCGTTTTCCCGCTCGCCCTGGTCGTAGGCCAGCAGTACGCAACCGCAGGCCATCGCCTCGAAATTCTTGATCATGTATTCGCCCATGCCGACATCCGCGCTGACGAAGAAACGGATGCGGTTGAGCGTACGCAGGTACTCCTCGCCGGACTTGGTCTTGGTCACCAGCAGGTTCTCCACTCCGCCCAACTCGTCGAGCAGCGCCTTGCGTCCACTGTAGGCCACGCTGCCGGTACTGCCGACGAAGCCCAGCTCGATATCGCGCGCCAGGCCCAGGTCATGCAACAGGGTCTGGTCGTAGCCCTTGGGCACGAATACCGCGTCGAATCCCTCCTGGCGCAGGCGTTCGCTGACCGTATGGCCCGAACTGATCACCCGTGCCCAGGGCAGGCGCCGGTAATGGGCGCTGAACTTGCCGGTGTACTTGCAGGGAATGTAGTTCTGGTAGGCATCGTGCTCGAGGATCACCAGGTTGGGCACGCTGCGGATGAAGCGGACCTGGCGCATTTCCTTCTTGAAACGGAGGAAGAACAGGATGCGGTCGTAGCGCGAGACATCCACGTGCTTGCGGAAGTAGCCGCGCAGGTCGGCCTGCTCCTCGCTGCTCAGCCAGCGGGTATCGCACTCGCAATGGGCGGCGATGCCGTCGTACAGGCGATCCAGGATCGCTCGCTGCTCTTTCTGGACCAGAAACAGAACTTTCATCAGACCTTCATCCTCGCGGCTGCTCCGAAGCAGCATGGCGGCTCGAACCTTGCCGAACGCTCGACCCAAGCATCACGCCTCCCCATCCAGCGACTCCACCCAGAACAACTCGTGCCGACGCACCGCCTTGCGCATGAACTCGTCCTCGCCGTATGCCGGCCAGCGACGACCGGCGAGCCAGCCCTGCAGACGGCGGCGCAGACGGCGCTTGAACGGCGGCCTGGGTTGCAGGTCGTGCATCATGCCCAAGGCCATGGCCTTGTCCACTTGGCGCGTGCTCTCCAGCGCCAGCGTCCATGGCAGCAACGGCGAGCATTCTTCGGTCAGCGGCGGCAGGCTGACCCCCATGTGCGCATCGCCCATCGGCCAGCGATCGTTGTCGTGCAGGTGATTGGCATAGTGCAACAATGCCTGCGGCTGCCAGTCCAGCCCCTGGAGCGCCTCGCGCACGGCCTCCTGGGCGCGGACATGGTCCGGGTGCGGATCGAAATGCGGATGAGGCAGGACGATGACCTCGGGACGTGCCAGCAGGATCAGCTCGCGGAGATCGGCCAGCAGATTGTTCCAGGTCGACAGGCCGTCGGCATCGCTGGCCAGGCGCAGGCGGTTGAACTGGCGGAACGGACGGATATCGGCGAGATCGGCCTCACGGGACGGTACCACCTCGCCCGGGTTCGCCTGCATGGCAGGCAATTGCAGGCAGAAATAACCCAGTTGCACGCAGCGCTCGGCCGGCACCCCACCCCACGCCGGCACGGCCTGGCTATCCCAGGCGCGCAGGCGGCCCTTCAGGCGCGCCGCAGCTATTCCGTCGAGGCCCATGCGGCGGTAATGCTCGGTTTCGATCTCGCCGGCGGTCAGGGTCACGATCCAGGCCTCGCGTGCCTGGCTGTAGAGGCCGAAGGCGGCCAGCTCGGCGTCGTCGGCATGCGGAGCGATGACCATCACCCGCCGGTCACGGTAGTCGGGATGGCGCGCACGCCACAGGGTCGGTTCGCCGACCAGCCGGCAATGCCGGCCGCGCAGGCGAATCCGGCCCTCGCCCAGCGGCCCGGCCAGTCCCGTCAGGTTCAGGTAGCGCAAGCCGTTCACCCCACGTTCGAAAGCCTGGGCATCGGTCTCTGCGCCACCTTCCAGCAGCACCGAGGGTTCGAGGAAGCGCCCCAGCCAGCCAGCGCGCACGCCGATGCCAAGCACCAGCGTATCGCCTTCGCGCAGCTCGCCGTCGACTCGCAGACGGCCATCCGCCAGGCGTACCGGCAGCGACTCGACCCCTTCCGCGAAACGGTAGCGGTAGTCCTCGCCCGGCGAATAGAACAGGTGATCGGCGAACCAGGCTTCGTGGGCGACCCACAGGGCCATGAGGAGGATCGGCAACAACCAGGGGCTGACCAGCAGACCGACGGCCAGCAATGCCAGCAGCGCAACCAGTAGGCCGATCCGCTTGTTGCGTCGATGACGCTTGAGCAACTGCTGCTTGCGTGCGCTCATGCTTCAGACCTGGAAGACCGGAGAAGGATGGCACCAGCGATCCTTGTATTCGCGGTCGGCGCGACCGAACGAATAGCGCAGGGGTTTGCCCAGCGCTCGCGCATCCTCCCAGGCGGCCTGGGTGTTCAGGTAACTGAGCACGCTGCCAGGGCTGAACTCGCGGGTCTGCGGATCGACGCCGCCGTTGATGTACTCGACGCTGAGCCAGCCCGGCGCTTCGGCGCGATACAGTACCTGGACCGCGATGGGCTGGTCGTTGAGCAGCAGGACCGAGCCGCGCAGCAATTCGCGCAGCCGCTCGAAGACCTCGGCCATGCGCTCCGCGCCGGTGGCCGGGAAACCCCAGCGACGCTGGAACAGTTCGAGATAGATGGCGGCGAACTCGGCCGGGGCGAAGCTGTCTGCCTGGCGCACCTGGCCACCAGCCTCCTCCACCAGGCGCACTTCGCGCCGCTGGTTATAGCGGAACTTCTTGGAGAAATCCTCGGGGGCGCGAGCGAAAGCCAGTTGCTCGGTCTGAGGGCGCAGCGTGACGATGTTCCGCTCATGCAGCGCCGACAGGTAGCGTCCCGCATGGCGGAGGGCGATGCGGGCATCGTCGGCCACCGGCAGGATCAGTTCGGCGTTGCCCAGGTCGTACAGGCCCTTCTTGCCGCGCCGCTTGAGCACGTCCTTGGACAACGCCAGGTGGCGGCCCCAGGTCGGGATCGCCGCAACCAGTTCGCCAGCGCTCTCCCAACCCAGGTAACGCACCGGGATTCCGGCCATTTCGGCGAGTTGCTCGACCACCAGCGGGTGGGTCGCGACGCTGCCGCCGAAACGCTGCCAGGCCTGGGCGTAGGTCGGCGCATCCACTTCGCGCCAACCGCGTTCGCGGAAGGCGCGCAACCTGTTCAGCATGCAGACTCCGAAGCGAAGCCGGCAATCGTCGGCAGGCGCCAGAATTCGCGGCGCACCGCGGCGTCGGAGAAGCGTGTCTCCAGGCGCTCGAGCATGAGTCGCGCACAGGCCTCGCGCTGGCGGCGGTCGAGCGCTGCCAGGTGGGTCAGACCCTCGGCCAGGGCCGTCTCGTCGCCCAGCGGGAAGAGGATGCCGACCCCCTCCACCACTTCGCGGGCGCCGCCACAGGCGGTGGCGATCAGCGGTACGCCGGCGACCATGGCCTCCAGCAGGACCATGCCGAACGGCTCGTGGTCGGAACTCAGGGCGAAGGCGTCGAACGCCTTGAAGTAGCGCCGTGCCTCTTCGACCTGGCCGAGGAACAGCACGCGCTCGCCGATGCCCAGTTCGCAGGCCAGGTCCTTGAGCTGCTCTTCCAGGCGGCCGCTGCCGAGGATCGCCAGCAGGCTGTTCTGTGGCAGGCGCGGCAGCGCGGCGGCGAAGCCGCGCAGCAGGGTAGCCTGGTCCTTGTC
>NZ_SCND01000329.1:0-6674 GCF_005503585.1 Pseudomonas sp. 2VD | reverse complement strand
CCTCCAGCCAGGGCGACCTGAAGATCGCGGCCCAGGCCGTGGAGCTGAACGGCAAGACCTACGCCGGTGGCAGCGCCGAGATCCGCAGCGCGGAGGAACTGGTCAACCGGCAGAGCCTGGCGGCGCGCGAACGCATCGCGCTGGAGGCGGCGCATATCGACAACGCCGGGGTGATCGAAGCCGGCGTCGAGCCAGACGAGCGGCGCAACGCGCGCGGCGACCTCGAGCTGCGCAGCGGCACCCTGCGCAACGCCGGCAGCCTGGTGGCCAGCCGCGCGCTGGAAGCGAAGGCGAGCCAGGCGCTGGACAACCAGGGCGGCAGCCTGAAGGGGGCGACCGTCCGGGTCGACGCCGGGCACCTGGACAACCGTGGCGGCAAGCTGCTCGCCGAGGGCGAACTGCGGGTCGAGGCGAGCAGCCTGGACAACCGCCAGGACGGCCTGTTGCAGAGCCGGGACCGCGCCGTGGTCAAGACCCGTGGCGATCTCGACAACCGTGGCGGCCAGGTGATCGGCCTGAACGAACTGCAGGTCCAGGCTGCCGCACTGGACAATCGCAGTGCCGGTCTCCTTTCCAGCAAGGGAGACATGGACATCGAGGTCGCTCGTCTGGACAACAGTGCGGGCGGCAAGCTGGTCAGCGAGCGCCGTACGCTCTTGAAGGCGGATCGGCTCGATAATCGCAGCGGTCGCATTGTCGCCGGCCAGGATCTCGACTTGAGCTCTCGGTTGATCGACAACCGAGCGGGCGATATCTCCAGCACGTCGAGGGTGGTGGCGAGCGCTCGCGAACAGTTGGACAACCGCGGTGGCAAGATCGTCGGTGACAGTGGCCTGGACATCACAACGCCACGCATGCTCAACCAGGACAAGGGGGTACTCGCCAGCCGCGATGGGCTGCGCCTGAGCGCTACGGAGTTGTTCAACGGCGGGGGAGGCCTGCTGTCCAGCCAGAAGGGTATCGACGTCTCCCTGGCCGGTGCGTTCGATAACCAAGCCGGCGGCCTGGACAGCCGGGGCTTCCTGACGGTGAAGTCAGTCCGGCTCGACAACCAGGGCGGTACGCTATCCAGCGCAGGGGCATTGGCAGTGACCAGCCAGGGCGCCCTGAACAATCAGGGCGGCAGACTGGCGAGCGACGCCGGACTTAGCTTGAGCAGCGCCAGCCTCGACAACAGCCAGGCCGGTGCGATCAGTGGCAAGGGGGCCGTGGAGATTCGTACCGGCAACCTGAACAACAGCCGGAAAGCCAGTATCGGCAGCGATGCGGGACTCACCCTGGTCGCCGCTCGGGTAGACAACAGCCAGGCGGGCCGGATCGCCGCCAAGGGTGCGATCGATGCGGCTCTCCAAGGGTTGGACCAGCATGACAGGGGCAATCTGGTCAGCGATACCGGCATTACGCTCGATCTGAACAAGGGAAGCCTGGTCAATCGCGCTCAAGGCCTGATCGCCACGCCTGGCATCTTGCTCCTGCGCCAACTCGGCGTGGTGGACAACAGCGGTGGGGAAATCTCCAGCGACCGCGCGTTCACTCTTGCCACCTCCGCGTTGAACAACCAGGGGGGACGCCTGCTCAGCGGCGGAGCCCTCACCTTGCGTATCGCGCAGGCCCTGGACAACAGCCTCGAGGGGATTGTCTCCGGCGCCGGAGGTCTGGATATCCAGGCATTCGTCCTGGACAACCGTAGTGGCTCCATCGGCAGCAAGGGCGCCATCGATATCGGTGTGACCCGCCTGGAAAACGACGCTGGCACACTGATCGCTGAACGCGGCCTGAAGCTGGCGGCCGATGAGGCGAACAGTTCCAAGGGGCGTATCGCCGCCAATGGTAGCCTGCATGCCAAGGTTGGCACGCTGAGCCAGAAGGGAGGAGAACTGACCAGTCAGGACTCGCTGACTCTCGACCTGGGCATCCTAAACAATAACGCTGGCCGTATCGCTGGCAACCAGGGCGTGGACATCACGGCCCGGCAGGTGGACAACAGCGTCGGCGAGATTGCCAGCCAGGGCGTGGTGGCGCTGAACCTCACTGAGCAGCTGGACAACCGTGGCGGCAAGATCGTCGGTGACAGTGGTCTGGGCATCACCGCGCCGCACGTGCTCAACCAGGACAAGGGGGTACTCGCCAGCCGCGATGGGCTGCGCCTGAGTGCTACGGAGTTGTTCAACGGCGCGGGGGGCCTGCTGTCCAGCCAGAAGGGTATCGACGTCTCCCTGGCCGGTGCGTTCGATAACCAAGCCGGCGGCCTGGACAGCCGGGGCTTCCTGACGGTGAAGTCAGTCCGGCTCGACAACCAGGGCGGTACGCTATCCAGCGCAGGGGCATTGGCAGTGACCAGCCAGGGCGCCCTGAACAATCAGGGCGGCAGACTGGCGAGCGACGCCGGACTTAGCTTGAGCAGCGCCAGCCTCGACAACAGCCAGGCCGGTGCGATCAGTGGCAAGGGGGCCGTGTAGATTCTTACCGGCAACCTGAACAACAGCCGGAAAGCCAGTATCGGCAGCGATGCGGGACTCACCCTGGTCGCCGCTCGGGTAGACAACAGCCAGGCGGGCCGGATCGCCGCCAAGGGTGCGATCGATGCGGCTCTCCAAGGGTTGGACCAGCATGACAGGGGCAATCTGGTCAGCGATACCGGCATTACGCTCGATCTGCACCAGGGAAGCCTGGTCAATCGCGCCCAAGGCCTGATCCCCACGCCTGGCATCTTGCTCCTGCGCCAACTCGGCCTGGTGGACAACAGCGGTGGGGAAATCTCCAGCGACCGCGCGTTCACTCTTGCCACCTCCGCGTTGAACAACCAGGGGGGACGCCTGCTCAGCGGCGGAGCCCTCACCTTGCGTATCGCGCAGGCCCTGGACAACAGCCTCGAGGGGATTGTCTCCGGCGCCGGAGGTCTGGATATCCAGGCATTCGTCCTGGACAACCGTAGTGGCTCCATCGGCAGCAAGGGCGCCATCGATATCGGTGTGACCCGCCTGGAAAACGACGCTGGCACGCTGATCGCCGAACGCGGCCTGAAGCTGGCGGCCGATGAGGCGAACAATTCCAAGGGGCGTATCGTCGCCAAGGATGATCTGCGTGCCAAACTCGGTGCGCTGGTGCAGAACGGGGGAGAGCTGACGACTCAGGGCGCGCTGGCCCTCGACGCCGACAAAGTCGACAACGGCGCTGGTCGCATCGCCGGCAACCGAGGTGTGGTCATCGATGCCCGGCAGGTGGACAACCGTGCCGGCGAGATTGCCAGCCAGGGCGTGGCGACGCTGAATCTCAATGAGCAACTGGACAACCGTGGCGGCAAAGTCGTTGCTGACAGTGGTCTGGGCATCACCGCGCCACGCGTGCTCAATCAGGACAAGGGAGTAATCGCCAGCCGCGATGGGCTGCGCCTGAGTGGTACCGAATTGTTCAATGGCAATGCCGGACTGCTCAGCAGTCAGAGACATATAGAGGTCACTCTGGACGGCGTGCTGGACAATCAGGGCAAGGGCGCGCTGCTCAGCGACGGTACCCTGACGGTGAGCGCCGGGCGCATACACAACCAGGACGCCACTCTGTCCAGCGCCGGTGCGCTGAGACTGAGCAGCCAGGAGGCGGTGGACAACCGTGGCGGCAAGTTGGTGACGGACTCCAGCCTGCGCCTGACCAGCGCCAGCCTGGACAACAGCCGATCAGGGATCATCAGTGCCAACGCTGCGGCGGAGATCCATACCGGGGTTCTGAACAACAGCCAGAAAGGCAATCTTGGCAGTAATGACGGGCTCGGCCTGATTGCTACTGAGGTGGATAACAGCCAGGAAGGTCGGATCACTGCCAAAGGCATGATCGACGCAAATATCAAGGGACTCGATCAGCAGGGGAAAGGGCGGCTGGTCAGTAATGCCGGCATCATACTCGACCTGAACGAGGGAACCCTGGCCAATGGCGCTCAGGGCCTGATCGCCACGCCTGGAACCTTGCTCCTGCGCCAACTCGGCATGGTGGACAACAGCGGCGGGGAAATTTCCAGCGACCGAGCCTTCACACTCACCACCTCCGCGCTGACCAACCAGGGTGGCCGCCTGCGCAGCGGCGGTGTACTGACGTTGCGCATCGCCCAGGCTCTGGACAACAGCCTCGAAGGTGTTCTCTCCGGCACCGGAGGCCTGGATATCCGGGCGCTTGCCCTGGACAACCGCAGTGGCTCCATCGGCAGCAAGGGCGCCGTCGATATCGACGTGTCCCGTTTGGAAAACGATGACGGCGACCTGCTTAGCGAAGGTCGTCTGAAACTGACTGCCGAGCGAGCGAACAGTGTCAGGGGACGGATCGCGGCCAGGGGTGACCTGCACGCCAGCGTGACAGCCTTTAACCAGGCGGGTGGCGAATTGAGCAGCGAGGGTGCGCTGATGCTCGAGGCCGATAGCCTCGACAACCGCAGCGGCGGTCTGGTCAGTGCTGATGGCAACCTGACCGTTTCCGCCCGGAGGATCGACAACCGTGCGGGCGAAATCGCCGGCCCGGGCCAGGTGACACTGGACGTCGCCGAGCAGTTGGACAACCGAGGCGGCAAGGCCATCGGCGATAGCGGACTTCGCCTCGTCGCGCCACGGGTACTCAACCAGGACGGCGGGGTACTCGCCAGTCGTGATGGGCTGCGCCTGAATGGCGCCGAACTGTTCAATGGCAACGGCGGCCTGCTCAGCAGCCAGCAAAGCATCGACGTCATTCTGGACGGCGTATTGGGCAATCAGGCGGGCAGCTTGAGCAGCCAGGGACGCCTGAGCGTGAAGAGCGGTCGGCTGGACAACCAGGGCGGTGCAGTCTCCAGCGCCGGGACCTTGTCGCTTTCCAGCCAGGGTGCGTTGAACAACCAGGGGGGCAGGGTGGTCACCGACGCCGGTGCCGTCCTGCGCAGCGCCAGCCTCGACAACAGCCAGGGCGGCATCGTCAGCGCCAAGGGGGCCGCGGAGATCCGTACTGGCAGCCTCAACAATAGCCAGAAGGGCGGCATAGGCAGCGGTGCCGGGCTCGCGCTGGTCGCGGACCTGGTGGACAACAGCCAGAACGGCCGGATCACTGCCAAGGGTGCGATCGATGCCAACCTGAAGGGGCTGGATCAGCAGGGCAGCGGCAGGCTGGTCAGCGATACGGCCATCGCGCTCGATCTGCGCGGGGGAGAACTGGTCAACCGTGCTCAGGGCCTGATCGCCACGCCTGGAGCCTTGCTGCTGCGGCAACTGGGTGTCGTGGACAACAGTGGCGGTGGCGAGATCTCCAGCGATCGAAGCTTTACCCTCGCCGCGACCGCGCTGAGCAACCGGGGTGGCCGCGTGATCAGCGGCGACTCCCTGACCCTGCGCATCGCCCAGGCACTGGACAACAGCCTCCAAGGCGTTCTTTCCGCAAGCGGAGGGCTAGATGTCGCTGCACTCGTCTTCGACAACCATAGCGGCATCGTTGGTAGCAAGGGCGATACACGCATCGGGGTGAACCGCCTGGAGAACGAGGCAGGCCGCGTGGTCAGCGAAGGCGCCCTGGATCTGACCGCCAAGCAGGTGAGCAGCGCCAAGGGGCGCATTGCCGCGAAGGGCGATCTGCAGGTCACGGTTGGCACCCTGGAGCAGCAGGGTGGAGAACTGGCCAGTCAGGGAACGCTGACTCTCGACGCCGATAGCCTGGATAACCGCAATGGCGGCCTGGTGAGCGCCGATGGCGGGGTCACCGCCGAGGCACGCCAGATCGATAACCGCGGTGGGGAAATATCCAGCGTGGCCAAGGTGGCTCTGGCTGTCCGGGAACAACTGGACAACCGGGGGGGCAAGGTGATCGGCGACAGTGAGCTGAGCCTAACCGTGCAGCGCCTGCTGAACCAGGCCAAGGGTGTGCTCGCCAGTCGCGATGGATTGCACCTGGACGGCGCGGAACTGCTCAATGGCGATGGCGGCCTGCTCAGCAGCCAACGCCTGGTGGATGTAACGCTCAGTGGTGCATTGGACAACCAGGGGAGCGGTGCACTGGTCAGCGAAGGGTCGCTGACAGTGAAGGCCGACCAGGTCAATAACCAGGCGGGGACTTTCTCCAGTGCGGGTAGCCTGCTCGTTACCAGCCGGGGCGAGTTGAACAACCAGGGTGGCAGGTTGGTGACCGATGCTGGAGCCACCCTGAACAGCACTGGCTTCGACAACAGCCGTGCGGGCCTGGTCAGTGCGAAAGGGGCTGTGGCCATTCGTACCGGAGCCCTGAACAACAGTCAGAAGGGATCCATTGGCGGCAATACGGGCGTCACCCTGGTCGCCGGGTTGGTCGACAACGGCCGGGAAGGACGGATCAGCACCAAGGGTACGCTCGACGCCAACCTGAAAGGGTTGCTTCAGCAGGGGGGAGGCTCGCTGGTCGGCGAGCGCGGTGTCACCCTCGACCTCAACGGTGGCACCCTGGACAACCACGACCTCGGTCTGGTTTCAACGCCTGGCGCGCTCCTGCTGCGCCAACTCGGCATGGTGGACAACAGCGTCGGCGGAGAGATATCCAGCGACCGTGCTTTCACCCTCGCCGCCAACACACTGAACAATCAGGGCGGGCGGCTGATCAGCAGCGAAGCTTTGACCCTGCGCATCGCCAAGACACTGGACAACAGTCTCAAGGGGCAGGTCCTGGCGACCGACGGACTGGCCATCAAGTCTCAGGTC
>NZ_SCND01000328.1:0-6675 GCF_005503585.1 Pseudomonas sp. 2VD | reverse complement strand
GCGGTGGAGACGCTGGGTTCGGTGACGGTGATCTGCTCGGACAAGACCGGCACCCTGACCCGCAACGAGATGACCGTGCAGCGTATCGTCACCGCCGACCAGGTGATCGAGGTCAGCGGCGCCGGCTACGCTCCGCTGGGTGGTTTCAGCCACAACGGCGAAGGCCTCGATCCCGCCGGACGCGACGATCTGCAGGAGATCGGTCGCGCGGCGCTGTTGTGCAACGAGGCGCGCCTGCACCAGCAGGGCGAGGCATGGCAACTGGAGGGCGACCCCACCGAAGGCGCGCTGCTCAGCCTCGGCCTCAAGCTGGGCCTCGATCCGCAGGCGCTGGCGGCGGAACGGCCACGCAGCGATGCGATTCCGTTCGAGTCCGAGCATCGCTTCATGGCCACCCTGCACCACGACCACGCGGGCCAGGCGATGGTCTACCTGAAGGGCGCGCCGGAGCGCATCCTCGACATGTGCGAGGCTGAACGGGTGGGCGACTCGGTGCGGTCGCTCGACCCGGATTACTGGCGGCGCCTGGCCACCGACACCGCCGCTCGCGGCCTGCGCCTGCTGGCCATCGCCCGACGGGCGATGCCGGCGGAGCAGCGCACGCTGGATTTCGCCGACGTGGAACATGGCTTCACCCTGCTGGCCCTGGTGGGCATCATCGATCCGCCGCGCGAGGAGGCCGTGGCCGCGGTCGCCGAATGCCAGGCGGCGGGTATCGCGGTGAAGATGATCACTGGTGACCACGTCGACACCGCGCGGGCGATCGGCGCCATGCTCGGGATCGGCATCGACCGGCCGGCGCTGACCGGCGCGGAGATCGAACTGCTCGACGACCAGCGCCTGCGCGAAGTGCTGCCGGGCGTCGATGTGTTCGCCCGCGCCAGCCCCGAGCACAAGCTGCGCCTGGTGCAGGCCCTGCAGGCCAGCGGCGAGGTGGTGGCGATGACCGGCGACGGGGTCAACGATGCGCCGGCGCTGAAGCGCGCCGACGTCGGCGTAGCGATGGGCAACAAGGGCACCGAGGCGGCCAAGGAGGCGGCCGAGGTGGTCCTCGCCGACGACAATTTCGCCACCATCGCCAATGCCGTGCGCGAGGGAAGGGCGGTCTACGACAACCTGAAGAAATTCATCCTCTTCATGCTGCCGACCAACGGTGGCGAGGCGCTGATCGTGATCGCCGCGATCCTGTTCCAGTTGACCCTGCCGATGACGCCGGCGCAGATCCTCTGGATCAACATGGTCACCTCCAGCACCCTGGGCCTGGCGCTGGCCTTCGATCCGGCCGAGCGCGGCCTGATGCAGCGTCCGCCGCGCCCGCCGGCGGAGCCCCTGTTGTCGCTGTTCTTCGTCTGGCGGGTGCTGCTGGTCTCGCTGCTGATGATGGCGGGCGCCCTGGGCCTGTTCCTCTGGGAGCTGGAGCATGGCACCGGGCTGGAGAGCGCGCGGACCATGGCGGTGAACAGCGTGGTGGTGTGCGAGATGTTCTACCTGCTCAACAGCCGGCATATCTACGATTCGGTGCTCAGCCGCGAGGGCCTGTTCGGCAACCGCCAGGTCTTGCTGGCGATCGCCGCCTGCGTGGTGCTGCAACTGCTCTATACCTACGCGCCGCCGTTGCAGGCGCTGTTCGGCTCGGTCGGCCTGGCCCCGGGCGAGTGGGCGCGGGTGCTGCTGGCCGGGCTTGGCCTGTTCTGCGTCGCCGAACTGGAAAAGTGGCTATGTCGCCGGGTTCGTGCCCGGCAGGCCTGATGCCGCGAGGTCGCCCCCTTGGCCGTGGCGCTGTGCCTTTGCCCGTGCGCCGCGCACAGACGTCTGCGCCTCGGATCGCCCGGCCGAGAGCGGTCGCACGCTTGGCGATGGGCCGACAGTGAACCCGGGGACCAGGTGTGACTGGGTATTCAGTTCGCATAAAATGTGATCTAGATCACATTTAAACGTTTGCTTACCCTCTAGGACGGGTATCGTACTAGGTGCATCAAACGCCGCGGTCTATTGTTAAGTGGGACTGAAATGTGCCTTTCCGGCACAACGCCAACTCTATAGAGTGGGCTGACTGGACATCTTCAGGGGTCGTCGGGCACGGGCGCATGCGCCTCGGCAGGAAGCCGGGATTCTCGGACTGCCGTACAACGTGCCGGATATCGGGTGCCGAATCCATATTTGGCTGATTGGTTAATAGTTTAAGAAGAACGTAGCGCTATGGCCTTGGTTGACGGTTTTCTTGAGCTGGAACGCTCAAGTGGAAAATTGGAGTGGAGCGCCATCCTGCAGAAGATGGCGAGCGACCTTGGATTCTCGAAGATCCTCTTCGGCCTGTTGCCTAAGGACAGCCAGGACTACGAGAACGCCTTCATCGTCGGCAACTACCCGGCCGCCTGGCGCGAGCATTACGACCGGGCTGGCTACGCGCGGGTCGACCCGACGGTCAGTCACTGTACCCAGAGCGTACTGCCGATTTTCTGGGAACCGTCCATCTACCAGACGCGAAAGCAGCACGAGTTCTTCGAGGAAGCCTCGGCCGCCGGCCTGGTGTATGGGCTGACCATGCCGCTGCATGGTGCTCGCGGCGAACTCGGCGCGCTGAGCCTCAGCGTGGAAGCGGAAAACCGGGCCGAGGCCAACCGTTTCATGGAGTCGGTCCTGCCGACCCTGTGGATGCTCAAGGACTACGCACTGCAGAGCGGTGCCGGACTGGCCTTCGAACATCCGGTCAGCAAACCGGTGGTTCTGACCAGCCGGGAGAAGGAAGTGTTGCAGTGGTGCGCCATCGGCAAGACCAGTTGGGAGATATCGGTTATCTGCAACTGCTCGGAAGCCAATGTGAACTTCCATATGGGAAATATTCGGCGGAAGTTCGGTGTGACCTCCCGCCGCGTAGCGGCCATTATGGCCGTTAATTTGGGTCTTATTACTCTCTGATCTTGCCTCTCAGGTCGGCGAGCTGGCGATCGGTAATTTGCCCTTCTATATAGAAATGCAAAAGCAGATATATAGGGAAGGGCAGGTTCTCGCCATTCTCGAAACGACTGCCGCAGGATTGGCTTATCCCGAAGCGGCTCCAGAAAGTTTCCTGGCTTTCCCGTCGGGCGGTGCGGGTGGCCTTTGCCCGGAAGGCCATGTTTTGGGGCTGTGTTCTCTCGTGTGAAGCCATTGCTCTGATCTTTTCGGACGTTTCTTCGAGCCTAGCAAGGGTCCGGGTTCACCGAAATCTATCTCATTTGCTAGTTATAAAATTATGAAATTTGCATAAATTCTTCAGCTTCCTATTTGGAGGAAGTGAAGATGATCGTACAAATTGGTCGGCGCGAAGAGTTCGATAAAAAACTGCTGGGCGAGATGCACAAGTTGCGTGCTCAAGTGTTCAAGGAGCGCAAAGGCTGGGACGTTAGTGTCATCGACGAGATGGAAATCGATGGTTATGACGCACTCAGCCCTTATTACATGTTGATCCAGGAAGATACTCCTGAAGCCCAGGTTTTCGGTTGCTGGCGAATTCTCGATACCACTGGCCCCTACATGCTGAAGAACACCTTCCCGGAGCTTCTGCACGGCAAGGAAGCGCCTTGCTCGCCGCACATCTGGGAACTCAGCCGTTTCGCCATCAACTCTGGACAGAAAGGCTCGCTGGGCTTTTCCGACTGTACGCTGGAGGCGATGCGCGCGCTGGCCCGCTACAGCCTGCAGAACGACATCCAGACGCTGGTGACGGTAACCACCGTAGGCGTGGAGAAGATGATGATCCGTGCCGGCCTGGACGTATCGCGCTTCGGTCCGCACCTGAAGATCGGCATCGAGCGCGCGGTGGCCTTGCGCATCGAACTCAATGCCAAGACCCAGATCGCGCTTTACGGGGGAGTGCTGGTGGAACAGCGACTGGCGGTTTCATGACGGGGACCTGTCGGCTCGCGCCGGCGCGTTCTCTGTCGGAGAGGGAGCGCCTGGCGTCGATGCCGAATCCGCTGTAAAGCGAGTCCGACCCGCTCCGGACTCGCTATCAGGCATCCCCGGACCAGGGCGCCGGGCTGCCGAACAGGCGTCCCATGGCGCCACGCAAGCCCATTTCCCGCAGTACTTCGAGTTCACCGTGGGTTTCCACCTGTTCCGCGATCAACGGTAGATCGATGCTGTGGGTGGTGCGATAGACCGCTTCGATGAACAACCGCTTGTCGCCTTCCCGGTCGACGGCATGCAGGTAGCAGCCGTCCAGCTTGAGGTAGGCCAGCCCCAGATGGGTAAGGTTGCCGATCAGGCTGAAGCGACCGCCGAAATGCTGCAGGCCGAGACCGCAGCCCAGTTCGCGCAGGACCTGGCTGAGGCGCTCCAGTTCGGCCGCGGCTGGCAGGTGCCGCTCGTCCAGTTCCAGGGTCAGCTGGCGCGCCTCCTGCGGATGCGCCTTGAGCAGGGCCAGTAGTGGGGCGAACGCCTGCGCATTGCGGACGCTGGCGGCCGACAGGCTCAGCGCCAGCGGCCGTGGATGGCGCCGCAGGTGCTCCAGGCTCTGTTCGAGCATCGCCAGGTCCAGGCGCGCGGCCCAGCCGAAACGTTCTATCCAGGGCAGGAAGCGCCCGGCGGCGATGGCCGTGGCCTGCGGGTCGAGCAGGCGCGCGAGGACCTTGTGGTGGAGGACGCGCTGGGTGTCCAGGCAGTCCACCACCGGCTGGAAATAGAGCAGCAGGCGGCGCTCCGTCAGGGCCTGGTCGATCCAGTCGTGCCAGTCCTGGCTATCGTTGAGCGCCGCGAGCGCGGTGCCGTCCTGGCTCGCCCAGGGCTGGGCGGGCTGGCTTTCGGCCTGGGCCAGGGCCTGGTCGGCACGGGCCAGGAGATCCGCGGGCGAGTCGCCTTCGGCGAACGCGCTGATACCGAGATAGGCGACCGGCGTGAGATCGCTGGCACCGGTGCGGGCAAGGTTCTCCAGGCCTTCGCAGAGTTCCTCGGCCAGGCGTTCGGCCTGCTCGCGGGAGCAACCGGGAGCCAGCACGGCGAACTCGCCGCCGCGGCTGCGGGCCAGCAGCCAGTCGGCGCGCCCTTGCTGGCCGCAGGAGTCGACCAGCAAGCGGGCGACCGCCTGGATCAGTTCATCCGTGCGTTGCCCGCCGAGACGCTGGTTCAGCCCGTTCAGGTCGTTCAGGCGCAGCAGCAGGAGCTGCCCGGCATGCTCGTGCTCGCCGGCACCCAGCTGTTCGTTGAGGCGGGCGTCGAACAGGCGCCGGTTGGGCAGGCCGGTGAGACTGTCCTGGTAGGCCTGGGCGCGTAGCTTGTCGCTACGCGCGGCCTCCTCGGCGAACAGCGTGCGAAGTTTCTCCACCATCTGGTTCATCGCCTGCACCACGCGGCGCAGCTCCGGCGTGCGCGGCAGCCTGGGCAGGCTGAGGAATTCCCGCCGGCTGATGGCATGGGCCTGGCGCACCATCTGGTCGAGCGGGCGCAGTTGGCGGCGCAGCAGCCAGCCGCCAAGCAGCAGGCTCACCGCGCCGCAGGCCAGCAACCAGTAGAGGCTGCCCAGGGCGCTGTCCCACAGGCGCGCCAGGGCGAATTGCGGATGGCTGACCACCTCGACCCGCGCCGCCTGTTCCCAGCCGCGCATGATCAGCGCGTCGCCACCCTGGGGCTGGAGATCCACCAGGCGTTCGAACCAGCCGGGCACCGTACGCTCGGCATGCGCTTGCACGCGCTCGACCAGCGGCTTGTCGCTCTTGATGTCGATCACCCGGATGCTGGCGAAGTAGCCGCTGTCGAAGATCGAGCTGACCATCAGTTGTACCATCGCCGGGTCGTCCACGTGCGGCGTCAGGGACAGGCCGAGGGCGGTGGCGGCGTCCTGGGCGTGGGAGCGCAACTGGCCGCGCAACTGCTCGCGGGAGTTCTCCACGCTGCTGACGAAGCTGCCGCTGAAGGCGACGACGAGGAACAGGCAGATGGCGAGGAACAATTGCTTGAGCAGTGACATTCAATCCTCCTTGGGGGCGTCGAGGTCGAGGCCTTCGGCGCGCATCTTGGTCAGCAGGTCCTGCCAGCGCGACAGCTTCTTGCTGTCGCCGGTCCGGCGTCCGCCGTCGGGTCCGGGCAGCCAGAGGCCCTCGGCATTGAAGGCGTACACCGGCAACAGGTCGTCGCGTTGCGAAGCGGGGCGGATCTCGCCGATCAGGTTGTCCAGCACCAGTGGGTCGGCACCCGGGCTGGCGTACCAGGTCAGCACCATGTGCGCCTGGTTCAGGCGCAGGGCCTTGACGTAGGTGATGCGCAGCTTGTCGCTGGCGACGCCGAGGCGACGCAGGGTCACGTACTTGGCGATGGCGTAGTCCTCGCAGTCGGCTGCGCCCTTGACCAGCGCCTCGACCGGAGTCGCCCAGTAGTCTTCCTGCTGCCAGATTTCGATGTCGTCGGTGAAGCGTAGCGACTGGTTGAAGAAGTCGTTGACCGCGCGCAGCTTGGCCGCTTCGTCGAGCGTGCCGCCCTGTTCGAGCAGGCGGCCCCAGTCGCCCAGGCGTGATTTCGCCGCGCCCAGCTCGCCGTAGCGCTGCTCGGCACGGCTCAGTATCGACTCCAGGTCCCACTGCGCCAGCGCCGCGCCGACTGCCAGCAGCAATGTCGCCGCCAGCGACAGCAGCCAGGGGGCGTAGGCCCTGGGGCAGGGCCTACGCCCGCTGGCTGCTGTCGCTGGCGGCGACATTGCTG
>NZ_SCND01000327.1:0-6682 GCF_005503585.1 Pseudomonas sp. 2VD | reverse complement strand
GAGCTGGAGCAGGCGCGGGAAACCCTGCGCCAACGTGACGAGCAATGGCGCCGACGCATGCAGTTGGCCGGCGCGGTTTCGCGCGAGGAGGTCGCCAACGCCGGTCGCGCCCTGCGTATCGCCCGCGCCCGCGCCGAGGCCGCCGGGGCGGCGCTCGACCAGGCGCGGCTGGACCTGCGGCGCAGCGAGTTGCGCTCGCCGGTGGACGGCTATGTGACGCAGTTGCGCGTGCAGCCCGGCGATTACGCGGCGGCGGGCCGGACCAACATCTTCATCGTCGATCGGCGAAGCTTCTGGGTCACCGGCTATTTCGAGGAAACCAAGCTGCGCAATGTACAGGTCGGCGCGCCGGCGACGATCAAGCTGATGGGGTTCGATCCGCTGCTCGACGGCCATGTCGAGAGCATCGGTCGCGGTGTCGCCGACCTCAACGAAAGCCGTGCCGACAGCGGCCTGCCGCAGGTCAGCCCGAACTTCAGCTGGATACGCCTGGCGCAGCGCGTTCCGGTGCGCATCGAACTCGACCGGGTACCGGCGGGCGTGGTGCTTGCCGCCGGCATGACCGGCAGTGTCGAGGTGCTGCAGGCGGGGACCGCGCGGCACTGGCGGCTGACCCGCTGGTTGCAGGAGTACCTTTGATGGCGGCGTCGGCGTCCGGCGGGCGCGATTGGTACGCGGCGTTGCCGTTGCCCTGGCGGACCGACAGCCTGGGTTACGTGCTGCGCAGCATCGGCGCTGCCGCTCTGGCGCTCGGCCTGGGACTCTACCTGCAACTGGATTCGCCGTTTTCCGCGGCGTCCACTGTGCTGTTGCTGATCAATCCGGTGCAGGGGGCGGTGGTCGGCAAGGGCTGGTGGCGCGCCGTGGGTACCCTGATCGGCACGCTCGCTGCCTTCGTCCTGACCGCGCTGTTCGCCCAGAAGATGCTGCTGTTCGTCGTCGCCCTGGGTTTCTGGCTGGGTCTCTGCGTCGGCGTCATGAGCCTGGTCCGGCACTTCTACGCCACCGCCGCGGTGGTCGCCGGCTACACCGTGTGCCTGGCGCTGGGACCGGCCATGGTCGAGCCCGAGGCGGCCTTCGAGCACATCGTCACCCGCGCCTCGGCGGTAATCGTCGGGGTCTGCTGCCTGAGCCTGGTGACCGTGCTCTTCAGCCGCAGGACCGTGTCCGGGCGGGTGCGCCAGCGTCTCGTCTCGCTCTGCGCGGCGACGCTGGCGCTGGTCGCTGCGCGGCACGCCGGTGCGGCTGACGGGGAACTGGAGCGCCGTCGCCGGACGCTGGCCGGCGAGGTCTACGCGGTAGACGACCTGCTGGGCGTCGGTCGCGCCGAGTCGCGGGTGCTGAGCGCTGCGCTCCCGGCGATCCGCGGTGGCCTGGCGGCGCTGTTTTCCACGCTGATGGAGTTCCGCTTCGCCGGCGAGACGCATTGGGCCCGGCGCTTGGCGGAGCGCGGACTGGCGCTGCCGATGGCCGACGACCTGCGCCTGCTGGGCGGCCAACTGGAGCGCGGCGAGCTCGACTTCGCCGGCGCCGCGCGACGGCTCGCGAGCTTGCGCGGTCGCCTGGCGGCGATTCGGCGCGGACTTCCGACAGACCAAGCGGATGCCTGTCGCGAAGGGCTGTTCATGGAGCGTCTCGACGAGCAACTGGATGACCTGCAGGCCGCCCTGCGGGGGTTCGCCTGGCTCGACGGCCGGGCCCGCGCTGACGTCCGCCCAGCGGCCTTCCATCGACATTACCGCGAGGCCTTGCGCAACGGCGCGCGAGCCTGGCTGGCGATGCTGGTCGGCGGCGCCCTGTGGTTCCTCAGCGGGTGGGACCAGGGGCCGACCCTGCTGGCGGTGCTCGGCCCCTACTGCACGCTGCTGGCAGCCTCGCCCTTTCCCGCCGAGGGCACGCGCAATTTCATTCGCGGCACGCTCTACGCGATACCTGCCGCATTGCTCTGCAAATTCCTTCTGCTACCGCTGATCAACGGCCTTCCATTGCTGCTGCTGTGCCTCGCCTTCTTCTGGTCGTTCGGTATCCAGGCCACCACAGTGCCCAGGCGGGCGTTGCAGGGAATCGCCTACCTGATCGCCTTCAACACCCTGGTCGCCACCGGCAATCTCGCCCGCTTCGATTTCGGCGACTTCGCCAACCAGTCCTGCGCCTGGGTGCTGGCGCTCTGCATCAGCCTGCTGGTCTACCGCCTGCTGCCGAAGGACCTGGAACGGCATTCGGCGTCGCTGCTCGACCATCTGCGCCGCGAGACCCTCGCCTTGCTGCGTCGTCGCGCCGGTTTCGACGCGCATGCCTGGCAGGCCCGCCAGCAGCATCGCATCGCCCAGTTGGGCGCGCTGCATGGCATGGAACATCCGCGCAGCGCGCTGGCCCTGCGCCTGGGCTTCGTATCCCTGCAACTCGGCCGCGAGTCGCGGCGCCTGTGGCGCGCCCTGGCCGGGCTCGACCCGGCCGCCGCGGAGGCGCGGTGGATCGAGCGCGCACTGCGAGCCATCGCCGTCCGCCATCGCGATCCGCCGCTCGCCGCGCGGCACGCACGCCGTGCCGGCGCCCGCCTGGCGGCCGCCGGCGAGTGGCGCCTGGCCGCGATCCTCACCGACCTCGCCTGGTTGCTCCGGGCCTATTCGCAAAGCGTCTCGTCCGACGGGGCGCAGCATGGAGAAAAGACCTCATGAAAACCTCGTTCTTGCTGGCCTTGCTGCTGTCCTGCTGGTCCCAGGTCCAGGCGGCGGACGACGACGGGAAAGAGTTGCCGCCGATCGAGCGCTACGACTACGGCATGCCGCTGGACATCGAGCGGGTGCTTTCCGTCACGCCGGTGCCGGCCACCTGTGGCGTGGTGCCGCTGGTGATGCTCTACCGCGACAGCGCCGGACGCCTACATCGCTTGCAGTACCGAGGCCTTGGCGCGGGCTGTTCGCGGCACTGAGAAGCGGGCGCAGGCGCTGTCTCAGCGCGCCGCGCCTTCGATGATCGCCAGGACGTCGCCGATGGCGTGCTCCAGGTAGTCGCCCGCCTTGTACGCCGCAAGCGCCTGCGGACCGCCGTCGAGCACCGCCTGCGGCCGTTCGACGAAGCGTCCGAGTAGGTTGAACTCCTCGTCCAGCACCAGTACCAGCGGAATCGGGATTCGCTCCAGCGCCAGGCGCTGGCGTAGGTCGTCCTCGGCGCGGCCCTTGGAAATGATCGCCAGCTCGATGTTCGGTTGCAGGCGCTGCGCGAAGTCCAGCGCGGCCAGGTTGATCTGGCAGTCCGGGCACCACATTTCCCCGGCGACCAGCAGGCGATAGCGCCGTTCGATGCGTTGCAGGCGTTCCGTCAGCGCGCTCGGCAGCCCGTCGCTTTCCAGCTTCTGCCGGAACCGCGCGACCGCGCCCTGTTCCGTGGCCAGGCCATGGCCGACGAAGGCGGCGAAGTCTTCTCCGATATCGAACAGTTCCGCGTAAGAGGCCATGCTGGTTTCGCTCCTGTGCTTGGGGAGGGATGGCGCGGCGGATATGCCAGGCAGTCGCGCCACGCCGGGGCGGCCAGGGTAGCGCGCTCGCCGCGTCGCGGCGAGCGCCGGCGTGCTTCGCCGGGTCTGGTCGTTAGCATGGCGCGGCTGGTAAAAAGACAGCGCCCCCACTGCCCGCCAAGGCCCGCCCGATGCTGATCGACCTGCCTTCCACCCGTCCGGTCTTCGCCTATGCCCAGGATTATCTCCACGGCGAGCGCGTCGAGCTGCACCGGCATTCGCGCGCGCAATTGATCCATGCGCTCAGCGGGGTGGTCACGGTCGGCACCGCCGAGGGCACCTGGGTGGTGCCGCCGGGACGCGGTGTCTGGTTGCCGGCCGGTATCGAGCATGCCCTGCGTTTCGCCGGCCAGGTGCGCATGCGCACCTTGTTCATCGCCCCGCAGGCGCGCCACGACCTACCGCAGGACTGCCGGGTGGTGGACGTGCCGCCGTTGCTGCGGCAATTGATCGTCGCAGCGATGCGGATCGCCCCGGACTACCCGCCGGGCGGCCGCGACGAGCGGGTGATGGAGCTGATCCTCGATGAACTGCGGGTGCTGCCGATCCTCGCCCTGCATGTGCCACAGCCGGTCGATCCGCAACTGGCGGCGCTGTGCCGCAGCCTGCGCGCCGAGCCGGCCGCCGACTGGAGCCTGGGCGATGCCGCGCGTCGCCTGGGCGTCAGCCCGCGGACCCTGACTCGCGCCTTCCAGCGCGAAACCGGTCTCAGCTTCGTCCAGTGGCTGCGGCGCATGCGCCTGCTCGCCAGCCTCGATGCGCTGGCGGCAGGGCATTCGATCCTCGAGGTCGCACTGGACCTCGGCTACGACAGCCAGAGCGCCTTCAGCGCCATGTTTCGCCGGACCCTGGGCGTTTCGCCGAGCCTCTATTTCGGCCGCGGCGCCGCCTACGGGGTGGCCGAGGGCGACTGAGTTCAGTCCTTCTGGCGCAGCATCAGCGAGGCCAGGGCGCAGGCCAGGAGCGCCACGCAGGAAAGGTAGAAGGCGTCGGAGTAGGCCATCAGATAGGCCTGCTGGCGCACCCCGTGGTCGAGCAGGGCCAGCGCCTGCTGCTGCTCCGGCAGTTGTATCCGCACCTGGCCACCGCCCAGGCGCTGCTGCAGGGCGCCGTCGAAGATCGTCAGGGTCTCGCCGATCCGCTCGGAGTGGAAGCGCTCGCGCAGCGAGACCAGTTGCGTCAGCAGCGCGGTGCCGATCGCGCCGCCGAGGTTGCGCAGCATCGAGATCAGCGCCGAGGCCGAGCCGGCCTGGGCCTTGTCCAGGCCCTTCACCGCCAGTACCGAGAGCGCGACCATGATCAGCGGCTGGCCGATGCCGCGCACGACGATGGAGGGGATGATCACGTTGCGTCCCGCGTCGGCGTTCAGGTGCGCGCCCATCCAGCAGCCCAGGGCCATGATCGCGAAGCCGCCGGCCACCAGCAGCTTGGGGTTCAGCCAGCGCATCAGGCGCGGCAGCAGCGGCGCCAGGAGCAGTTGCACGAGGCCGTAGAGGATCAGGCTGTCGCCGATCTGCCGGGCGTTGAAACCCTGCAACTGGGACAGGTAGTTGGGCACCAGGAACACCAGGCCGAAGGTCGCCGCGCCGAACACCGCCATCGCCAGGCTGGACACGCCGAAGTTGTAGCTGCCCAGCAGGCGCAGGTTGATGAACGGCCGCGCGCCCCACAGTTGGCGCTGTACGAAGAGCAGCAGGGCGAGCACGGCGAGGACGGCGAAGGTGCGGATGAAGCCGGACTCGAACCAGTCGCGGCGGCCACCTTCCTCCAGCACGATCTGCAGCGCGCCGAGGCCGGCGACCATCGCGCCGATGCCGAGCCAGTCGGCCTGGCGCAGGCGTTCGCGGTCGCCGTCGCGGGGGCGGATCGACCAGGCCACCGCGGCCAGCAGGGCGATCCCCGGCAACAGTTGCAGGAGAAAGATCCAGCGCCAGGAATAGGCATCCGCCAGCCAGCCGCCGATCGACGGGCCGGCGGCCTGGGCCACGCTGTTGGAAAGGCTGAACAGCGCCATGCCGAGGGGTATCCGGCTGGACGGCAGCTCGGTGAGGATCAGTTGCATCGACAGCGGGATCAGCACCGCCCCCGAAGCCCCCTGGATCACCCGGATCAGGATCAGCGTCGACAGGTTCGGCGCCAGCGCGCAGCTCAGCGAACTGAGCAGGAACACCAGCGAGCCGAGGAGCATCACCCGGCGCAAGGAGAACACTTCCACCAGCCAGGCGGTAAGCGGGATCATGCTGATTTCCGCGACCAGATAGGCGGTGGAGATCCACGAGCCCTCCTCGAAGGTGGCTCCCAGCGCGCCTTCTATCTCCGGCAGCGCCGCGCTGGTGACGTGCACGTTCATGCCGGCCATGAAGCAGCCGAACAGGCCGCCGGTGACGGCGACCCAGGCACGCAGCGATACCTTGTCCTCAGCGCTCATCGGCGGAGGCTCCGTCCGGTTCGCGAGTGTCCACGGTGGCGATCACCGACATCCCCGGAAGCAGCCGGCCCCGCTCGGCGGCGTCGGCGTCCAGGCGGATACGCACCGGGAAGCGCTGGACGATCTTGGTGAAGTTGCCGGTGGCGTTGTCCGGCGGCAGCAGCGCGAATACCGCGCCGGAGGCCGGCGCCACGCTGTCGACGCGGCCGCGCCAGCGGCGGCCGAACGTGTCCACCTCCAGCTCTACCGGTTGCCCGGGGCGGATGCGTTCGAGCTGGGTCTCCTTGTAGTTGGCCACCACGTAGGCCTGCTCCAGCGGCACCACCGCCAGCAGCGGCAGCCCCGGCGTGACGTACTGGCGCAGGCGCACCTTGCGCTGGCCGACGCGGCCGGCGAATGGGGCGCGGATTTCGGTATCGTCCAGGGCGTGGCGCGCCAGTTCGCGCGCCGCCGCGGCTTCCTGCAGCTCCGCCTGGCGCTGGGCGAGCGCCGCCTCCGCCTCGCGTCGCCGGCTCTTCAGCACGTCCCTGGCGGCGCGCTGGCGGCCTTCCTCGGCGCTTGCCCGCCGCGCTGCCGCCCGCGCTCGCTGGTGCGCCGCGTCGGCATTCTCCAGGCGCTGGCGACTGGTGGCATGCTCGTCGGCCAATTGCCGGTAGCGTCGCCAGTCGGTCTCGGCGCGGCGCCATTCGGCTCGCGCCGCTTCGCCATCGGCGCGGGCGCGGCTGATCGTCTGCGCC
>NZ_SCND01000326.1:0-6761 GCF_005503585.1 Pseudomonas sp. 2VD | reverse complement strand
CTACTACAGCAATCGCAACAACGGTAACGCGGCGCTCAAGGCATTCATCGTCACCCGCGTCGGCGACGTGTTCATGGCTTTCGGCCTGTTCATCCTGTTCCAGCAGTTCGGCACCCTGAACATCCAGGAGCTGCTGGTGCTGGCGCCGCAGAAGTTCCCGGAAGGCAACCTCTGGCTGACCCTGGCGACCCTGGCCCTGCTCGGCGGCGCGGTCGGCAAGTCCGCCCAGCTGCCGCTGCAGACCTGGCTGGCCGACGCCATGGCCGGCCCGACCCCGGTCTCCGCGCTGATCCACGCCGCCACCATGGTGACCGCCGGCGTCTACCTGATCGCCCGTTGCCACGGCCTGTTCACCCTGGCCCCGGACATCCTCGAACTGGTCGGCATCGTCGGCGCGGTGACCCTGGTCCTGGCCGGCTTCGCCGCCCTGGTGCAGACCGATATCAAGCGCATCCTCGCCTACTCGACCATGAGCCAGATCGGCTACATGTTCCTCGCCCTCGGCGTCGGCGCCTGGGACGCGGCGATCTTCCACCTGATGACCCACGCCTTCTTCAAGGCCCTGCTGTTCCTCGCCTCGGGCGCGGTGATCGTCGCCTGCCACCACGAGCAGAACATCTTCAAGATGGGCGGGCTGTGGAAGAAGCTGCCGCTGGCCTACGCCAGCTTCGTGGTCGGCGGCGCGGCGCTGGCCGCCCTGCCCTTCCTCACCGCGGGCTTCTACTCCAAGGACGAGATCCTCTGGGAGGCCTTCGCCAGCGGCCATCGCGAGTTGCTGATCGCCGGCCTGGTGGGTGCATTCCTGACCTCGATCTACACCTTCCGCCTGATCTTCGTCGCCTTCCACGGCGAGCCGAAGACCGAAGCCCACGCCGGCCACGGGATTTCCCACTGGCTGCCGCTCAGCGTGCTGATCGTCCTGTCGACCTTCGTCGGCGCCCTGATCACCCCGCCGCTGGCCGGCGTCCTGCCGGAAAGCGTCGGCCACGCCGGTGGCGAAGCCAAGCACAGCCTGGAACTGGCCTCGGGCGCCATCGCCATCGCCGGCATCCTGCTGGCCGGCCTGCTGTTCCTCGGCCAGCGCCGCTTCATCAGCGCCCTGGCGAAGAGCGCCCCGGGTCGCTTCTTCGGTACCTGGTGGTACCACGCCTGGGGCTTCGACTGGCTGTACGACAAGCTGTTCGTGAAACCCTACCTGCTGCTCTGCCAACTGCTGGGGCGCGACCCCATCGACCGTACCCTGGGCGTCGTTCCGTTCAGCGTGCGCGGCGGACACAACCTCCTCAGCCTCACCGAGAACGGCCGCCTGCGCTGGTACGCCGCTTCCCTGGTGGGTGGCGCCGCCATCCTGCTCGGCGCGCTGCTGCTGGCCTAACGAATTCACGGAGAGACTGAGCCTGTCATGATTCTGCCCTGGCTAATCCTGATCCCCTTCATCGGCGGTTTCCTCTGCTGGATCGCCGAACACAGCAGCAAGACCCTACCCCGCTGGATCGCGCTGCTTTCGATGACCCTGGTCCTGATCCTGAGCCTGTGGATCTGGGCCACCGGCGACTTCCAGCTGGCGCCCGCGCCCGGCGGCGAGCCGGAATGGACCCTGCAATTCAAGGTGCTGTGGATCGAGCGTCTCGGCATCAGCGTCCACCTGGCGATGGATGGCCTGTCGCTGCTGATGGTCGCCCTCACCGGCCTGCTCGGCGTGCTCTCGGTCCTCTGCTCCTGGAACGAGATCCAGCGCCGCATCGGCTTCTTCCATCTGAACCTGCTGTGGATCCTGGGCGGTGTGATCGGCGTGTTCCTCGCCATCGACCTGTTCCTGTTCTTCTTCTTCTGGGAAATGATGCTGGTGCCGATGTACTTCCTCATCGCGCTGTGGGGACACAGCTCCGATGACGGCAAGAAGACCCGCATCTACGCCGCCACCAAGTTCTTCATCTTCACCCAGGCCAGCGGCCTGGTGATGCTGGTGGCGATCCTCGGCCTGGTGTTCGTCAACTTCAATGCCACCGGCGTGATCACCTTCGACTACGCCACCCTGCTGAAGACCCAGCTAAGCCCCCACGTGGAATGGCTGCTGATGCTCGGCTTCTTCGTCGCCTTCGCGGTGAAGATGCCAGTGGTGCCGGTGCATTCCTGGCTGCCGGACGCCCACGCCCAGGCGCCCACCGCCGGCTCCGTGGACCTCGCCGGCATCCTCCTGAAGACCGCCGCCTACGGCCTGATCCGCTTCGCCCTGCCGCTGTTCCCCAACGCCTCGGCGGAATTCGCGCCGATCGCCATGTGGCTCGGCATCATCGGCATCTTCTACGGTGCCCTGCTGTCCTTCGCGCAGACCGACATCAAGCGCCTGGTCGCCTACTCCAGCGTTTCGCACATGGGCTTCGTGATGATCGGCATCTACTCCGGCAGCCAGGTCGCGCTGCAGGGCGTGGTGGTACAGATGATCGCCCACGGCCTCTCCGCCGCGGCGCTGTTCATCCTCTGCGGCCAGCTCTACGAGCGCCTGCATACCCGCGACATGCGCAAGATGGGCGGCCTGTGGTCGCGCATGCCCTACCTGCCGGCGATCAGCCTGTTCTTCGCCTCGGCGTCGCTGGGCCTGCCCGGCACCGGCAACTTCGTCGGCGAGTTCCTGATCCTGATCGGCGCCTTCAAGGTGGTCCCGGTGATCATCGTGATCGCCACCTTCGGCCTGGTCTTCGCCTCGGTCTACTCGCTGATCATGATCCACCGCGCCTACTTCGGACCCAGCCAGTCCGACGAGCCGATCCTCGGCCTCGACGCCCGCGAACTGAGCATGGTGCTCGGCCTGGCGGTCCTGCTGGTCCTGCTCGGGGTCTACCCGCAGCCGGTGCTGGACATCTCCGCGGCCAGCATGCACGGCGTGCAGCAATGGCTGGGCGCAGCCCTTTCCACCCTTGCAGGACGGTAGTCGCGAAATGACCTTTACGATCCAACACTTCATCGCGCTCCTGCCACTGCTGATCACCAGCGCCACCCTGGTGGTGGTGATGCTGGCGGTAGCCTGGAAACGCAATCACTCGTTCACCGCCACTCTCTCGGTGATCGGCCTCAACCTGGCCCTGCTGTCGCTGCTGCCGGTCCTCGGCGTCACCCCGATCGAGGTGACCCCGCTGGTGCTGGTGGACAACTACGCCTGCTTCTACATGGCCCTGGTGCTGGTCTCCGCCCTGGCCTGCGTGACCCTCGCCCACGCCTACATGGAAAGCTATCCGGGTAACCGCGAAGAGCTGTACCTGCTCCTGCTGCTGGCCACCGCCGGCGGCCTGGTGCTGGTCAGCGCGCAGCACCTGGCCAGCCTGTTCATCGGCCTGGAGCTGCTCTCGGTCCCGGTCTACGGGATGGTCGCCTACGCCTTCTTCAACAAGCGCTCGCTGGAAGCCGGCATCAAGTACACCGTGCTCTCGGCCGCCGGCTCCGCCTTCCTGCTGTTCGGCATGGCCCTGCTCTACGCCGAGTCCGGTACCCTGGGCTTCGCCGGCCTTGGCGCCAAGGTTGCCGAGCACGTGCTGAGCGGTCCGCTGGTCAGCGTTGGCGTCGGCATGATGCTGGTCGGCCTGGGCTTCAAGCTGTCGCTGGTGCCCTTCCACCTGTGGACCCCGGACGTCTACGAAGGCGCCCCGGCGCCCGTCTCGGCGTTCCTCGCCACCGCCAGCAAGGTCGCGGTGTTCGCCGTGCTGCTGCGGCTGTTCCAGATCGCCCCGGCGGCCCTGGACAACCAACTGCTGAACATCTCCCTGAGCGTCATCGCGGTCGCCTCGATCCTCTTCGGCAACCTGCTGGCACTGACCCAGAGCAACATCAAGCGCCTGCTCGGCTACTCGTCCATCGCCCACCTGGGCTACCTGCTGGTCGCCCTGATCGCCAGCAAGGGCATGGCCGTGGAAGCGGTCGGCGTCTACCTGGCCACCTACGTACTGACCTCCCTCGGCGCGTTCGGCGTGATCACCCTGATGTCCACCCCGTACAGCGGCCGCGACGCCGATGCGCTGTTCGAGTACCGCGGCCTGTTCTGGCGCCGGCCGGTGCTGACCGCGGTGATGACCGTGATGATGCTGTCGCTGGCAGGCATCCCGCTGACCGCCGGCTTCATCGGCAAGTTCTACGTGATCGCGGTCGGCGTCGAGTCGCACCTGTGGTGGCTGATCGGCGCCCTGGTGCTGGGCAGCGCCATCGGCCTGTACTACTACCTGCGGGTCATGGTCACCCTGTTCCTGGTCGAGCCCGGCATCCGCCAGCACGACGCACCGTTCAACTGGGGCCAGCGCGCCGGCGGCATCATGCTGGTGGCCATCGCCCTGCTGGCGTTCTTCCTCGGCGTCTACCCGCAGCCGCTGCTGGAAATCCTCCAGCATTCCGGCCTGGCCCTCGCCGGCTGAGTCGCCCGCTCCACGAAAACCCCGCCTCGGCGGGGTTTTTCTTTGGCCCGCCCCACGCACCCTGCCCCGCTGCCGTGGCATGCTCCGCGCTCCATGGATGAACCCGGAGGCCTCATGCCCACCTTCCACGATATCGACGTCTTGCGACACAACAGCGCCAGTTGGGACGCCCAGGCCGCCCGTGACTGCGAATGGTCGCGACCGGTCAGCGCCGAAGAGGTCGCCGCCGCACGCCGCGGCGACTGGGCGGTGAAGCTGACCCCGGGCGCGTTACCCGCTCACTGGCTGGGCGACGTACGCGGCCGCGAGATCCTCTGCCTGGCCTCGGCCGGCGGCCAGCAGGCGCCGATCCTTGCCGCCGCCGGCGCACGGGTCACGCTGTTCGACGCCTCGGCGGGACAGCTGGACAAGGACCGCCAGGTCGCCGCCCGCGACCGCCTCGAACTGGCCTGCGTGCAGGGCGACATGCGCGACCTCTCGACCTTCGCCGATGCCTCCTTCGACCTGGTCTTCAATCCCATCTCCAATCTCTACGTCGACGATGTCCTGCCGGTCTGGCGCGAATGCGCGCGGGTGCTGCGGCCGGGCGGCAAGCTGCTGGCGAGCTTCTACAACCCGGCGCTGTTCATCGAGGACCGCTCGCCGGAACTGGCAGAGCAGGGCCTGATCCGGCCGCGACATCGCCTGCCCTACTCCGACCTGGAAAGCCTCTCCGCCGAAGCCCTCGCGGCGAAGCGCGAGAAAGGCGAAGCCCTGGTGTTCGGCCATAGCCTGACCCAGCAGATCGCCGGCCAGCTCGCCGCCGGCCTGCTGCTGCAGGATTTCTACGAAGACTGGCAACCGCACCCGCGCTTCGTCATCGACCGCTTCATGCCGACCTTCCTCGCCACCTGCGCGCTCAAGCCGAGGTCCGCCGCCGGTTGACAGCGGCGAGCCCTGAGGAGTGCCGGCAAGCGCTGCTCCATGTCCAGTTGCGCAACGGTCGCGATGTACCGGGTTCGACGCACTGTTAGCCGAAGGCCCCAGGCACTGCCTGGAGCGGCTCAGCCACGACAGCGCCGTCCATGATGCTTCAAGGCCTGAAACGAACAAGCCCCGCATTCGCGGGGCTTGTCTGCCACGGGCGCGACTCAGGCCTGTGGTTCTTCCTCGCGACCAGTGAACAGGTCCCAACTGGCCATGAACAGCGCGGCGATCAGCGGGCCGATGACGAAGCCGTTGAGGCCGAACAAGGCCATGCCGCCGAGGGTGGAGATCAGCACCACGTAGTCCGGCATCTTGGTGTCCTTGCCGACCAGGATCGGGCGCAGGATGTTGTCCACCAGGCCGATCACCACCACGCAGAACAGGATCAGCACTACGCCCTGCCAGATCGCCCCGGTGAGCAGGAAATAGGCCGCCACCGGCGCCCAGATCAGCGCCGCGCCGATGGCCGGCAGCAGCGACAGGAAGGCCATCAGGGTGCCCCAGAGCAAGGCGCCCTCGATGCCCAGCACCCAGAAGATCAGGCCGCCGAGAGCGCCCTGGGTGGCAGCCACGGCGATGTTGCCCTTCACCGTGGCGCGGATCACCGTGGTGAACTTGGCGAACAGGTGGTGCTTGTGTTCCTGGCTCAGCGGCACCGCCTGCTTGATCCGCCGGCCGAGCACGCGACCGTCGCGAAGGAGGAAGAACAGCAGGTAGAGCATGATGCCGAAGCTGATGACGAAGTCGAGGGTGTTCTGGCCGATGCTGAACGCCTTGGTCGCCACCACCTGGCTGGCCTGCATCGCCACCGAGGAGAGCTTCTCCTGCAGGCTCGAGAGATTGGCCAGGTCGAAGCGCTCCAGCCACTGGTGCACCGATGGCGGCAAGGCGGCCACCGCCTGCTGCAGGTAGGCGGCGAAGTTCAGTTCGCCGGACTTGACCCGCTGGTAGACGCTCGCGCCTTCCTGCACCAGCGAACCGGCGATGAAGATCACCGGGATGATCACGATCAGCACGCAGATCAGCAGGGTGATCAGCGCGGCGAGGTTCTTCCGATCCCTCAGACGCACCTGCAGGCGGCGTTGCACCGGGGCGAAGATGATCGCCAGGATGGTGCCCCAGAACACCGCGCCGTAGAACGGCAGCAAGAGCCAGCCGAAGGCGAGCGTGACCACCGCCAGCAACAGGAGAAAAGTCCGGGATTCCAGTTTCGTGTCGAGCATGTCCAATCCATCTGGCAGTGGGAAGCAAAGCATTAGTCAGCCGGCGGAGGTGGATCGTTCACGACTGCCGGCCGACTCCGCCGAATAATGACAGGAAGGCTCTGTGGCGCACCACTGCCGGCTGGCTCTTTTGCCGGCAGCGGTCGCGCGGGGGAAGGGTCAGATGCGGAAC
>NZ_SCND01000325.1:0-6785 GCF_005503585.1 Pseudomonas sp. 2VD | reverse complement strand
GCGGCGGATGCAGCCGGGCCTGTTCCGCGACGGCGACTACCTGCCCCTGGAGGTCAGCGGCGAGCATGCCGAGCGGGTCCTGGCCTTCGCCCGGCGCAGTCGTCACGGTTGCCTGCTGGTGGTGGTCCCGCGCCTGGCCTGCGCCCTGCTCGGCCACGCCACGCAGCCGCAGGTGCCGGCCGAGGCCTGGGGCGACACCTGCCTGCTGCTGCCGCCGAGTCTCTCCGAATGCACCTACAGCGGCCTGTTTTCCACCATGCCGCTGCCCAGCGACGGGCACCTGAGCCTGTCCGAAGTGCTCGCCGACTTTCCCGTCAACCTGCTTTACCGCCTCGCCCAGGAGGAGACCCCATGAGCGCCGACGAAAAACGCATACGAGAGTTCGCCTACCAGATCTGGGAATCCGAGGGCTGCCCCGACGGCCAGGCCGAACGCCACTGGGCCATGGCCCGGCAACTGGCCGAAGCGGAAGCCGCCGCGGCGGCACCGAAGAAGACCCGCGGTCGGGCCAAGGCCGCCAAGGAAACCCCGGCCCTGCTGCAAGCGCCGGCCGCCAAGCCGCGCAAGCCGAGGGCCACGTCCCCGGCGCGGCCCGCCAGCGAAAAACCGGCGGCGGCCAAGCCGCGCAGCCGCCGCAAGCCCGAAGCGGGCGAATGAGGAGTCCAGTGCATGAGCAGAAAGCGTAGCCCCGCCCCTTCGCGGATCAGCGAAGGGCACCCCTTCCCCCTTGGCGCCACCTGGGACGGCCTCGGCGTCAATTTCGCGCTGTTCTCGGCCCACGCGACCAAGGTCGAGCTGTGCCTGTTCGACGCGCGCGGGGAAAAGGAGATCGAGCGCATCGAATTGCCCGAGTACACCGACGAGATCTGGCACGGCTACCTGCCCGACGCCCACCCGGGGCAGATCTACGGCTACCGGGTGCACGGTCCCTACGAGCCGGATGCCGGCCACCGCTTCAATCCCAACAAATTGCTCCTCGATCCCTACGCCAAGCAGTTGGTCGGCCGCCTGCGCTGGTCCGAGGCGTTGTTCGGCTACACCATCGGTTCGGCCGACGCCGACCTCAGCTTCGACGAGCGCGACAGCGCGCCCTTCGTGCCCAAGTCTAAGGTCATCGATCCGGCCTTCACCTGGGCCGAGCGCCCGCCGGTACGCGTCCCCTGGGACCGCACGGTGATCTACGAAGCCCACCTGCGCGGGCTCAGCATGCGCCATCCGCAGGTCCCGGAGGCGGTTCGCGGGACCTTCGCCGGGCTGATGAACGCCGACCTGCTGGCGCACATCCGCCGGCTCGGGGTGACCAGCGTCGAGCTGCTGCCGATCCACGGCTTCGTCGACGACAAGCACCTGCTGGAAAACGGCATGAGCAACTACTGGGGCTACAACAGCATCGCCTTCTTCGCCCCGCACCCGGCCTACCTCGCCAGCGGCCAGGTCAACGAGTTCAAGGAGATGGTCGCGCACCTCCACGACGCCGGGCTGGAGCTGATCCTCGACGTGGTCTACAACCACACCGCGGAAGGCAACGAGCTGGGTCCGACCCTGTGCATGCGTGGCATCGACAACGCCTCGTACTACCGCCTGATGCCCGACCAGCGCCGCTACTACATCAACGATTCCGGCACCGGCAACACCCTCGACCTCAGCCACCCCTGCGTGTTGCAGATGGTCACCGACTCGCTGCGCTACTGGGCCACAGAGATGCGCGTGGACGGCTTCCGCTTCGACCTGGCGACCATCCTCGGCCGCCATCCGGACGGTTTCGACGAGCGCCACGGCTTCCTCGTCGCCTGCCGCCAGGACCCGGTGCTGAGCAAGTGCAAGCTGATCGCCGAACCCTGGGATTGCGGCCCCGGCGGCTACCAGGTAGGCGGCTTCCCGCCCGGCTGGGCGGAATGGAACGACCGTTTCCGCGATTGCGTGCGCGCCTACTGGCGCGGCGACGACGGCATGCTGCCGGAACTGGCGCGACGCCTAACCGCCTCCGGCGATCTCTACGACCAGCGTGGACGGCGGCCCTACGCGTCGGTGAACTTCGTCACCGCCCACGACGGTTTCACCCTGCGCGACGTGGTTTCCTACGATCACAAGCACAACGAGGCCAACGGCGAGAACAACGCCGACGGCAGCGACCACAACCTGTCCTGGAACCACGGCTGCGAGGGCCCCACCGACGACCCGGAGATCCGCGCCCTGCGCCTGCGCCAGATGCGCAACCTGCTGTCCACCCTGCTGCTGTCCCAGGGCACCCCGATGCTGGTCGCCGGCGACGAGTTCAGCCGCACCCAGCAGGGCAACAACAATGTCTATTGCCAGGACAACGAACTGGGCTGGATCGACTGGCGGCTGGACGACGAGGGCCGTTCGCTGCTGGCCTTCACCCAGCGCCTGCTGGCCCTGCGCCAACGCTATCCGATCCTGCGCAGGGGGCGCTTCCTGGTCGGCGAGTACAACGAGGCGCTGGGGGTCAAGGACGTCACCTGGCTGGCGCCCGGCGGCGAGGAGATGACCGAGGAACACTGGCACGACGAGCACGCCCGCTGTCTCGGCGTGCTCCTCGATGGCCGCGCGCAACCCACCGGGATCCTGCGCAGCGGTGAGGATGCCACCCTGCTGCTGATCCTCAATGCCTACCACGACGCGGTGTCCTTCCGTCTTCCCGAGGTGGCCGAAGGCAGCGGCTGGTCCTGCCTGCTGGATACCCAGCGGCCGGAGGACCCGCTCGGCGAACGCTACCCGTTCGCCAGCGAGTTCCTGGTCGGCGGCCGCAGTTTCCTGCTGTTCGAGCTACAACCGCCGGGCGCCGGAGCGGAAGGATGAACGGCGGGGAAAAAAGCTGAACCGCCCCCGGCACCTCCAGTCGGAACCTTTAGGTGCCGCACGCGGCGCCTGCACATCCACCCTACACAGGAGGACAGCATGAAGATCAGCGACATCATGACCCGCAACGTCCAGGTCGCCGACCCGCAGCAGAGCATCCGCGAGGCGGCCGCCACCATGGCGAGGATCGACAGCGGCGCCCTGCTGGTCGGCGAAGGCGACCGCCTGGTCGGGATGATCACCGATCGCGACATCGCCATCCGCGCGGTGGCCGGCGGCCTGTCCGGGGATACCCCGCTGGGCCGCATCATGAGCGGCGACATCCACTATTGCTTCGAAGACGAAGACGTCCAGCACGTGGCCCGCAACATGGCCGACATCCAGATGCGCCGCCTGCCGGTGCTCAACCGCGAGAAGCGGCTGGTCGGCGTGGTTTCCCTGGGCAACATCGCCAGCTGCCGCGACCAGGCCTCCAGCGCCACCGTCCTGCAGGGCGTCGCCCAGGCCCACTACTGAGCCTTTCTTCCACCCGGCCCGCCTTTGCCGTTCCGGCCGAGGCCGGGCCCCAACCGGGAGAACGCCATGAAAGCCGTGGTATTCCATGACATCGGCGACATCCGCCTGGAAGACGTGGCGGAGCCGCGCCTGCAGGAACCCACCGACGCCATCGTGCGGCTGACCGCCTCGGCGATCTGCGGCACCGACCTGCACTTCGTCCGTGGCAGCGTCGGCGGCATGCGTCCGGGAACCATCCTCGGCCATGAGGGCGTGGGCATCGTCGAGGCGCTCGGCGACGAAGTGCGCAACCTGCAGGTCGGCGACCGGGTGGTGATTCCCTCGACCATCGCCTGCGGCAATTGCGTGTATTGCCGAGCCGGCTACTACGCCCAGTGCGACGTCGCCAACCCCGGCGGCAGCCAGGCCGGCACCGCGTTCTTCGGCGGTCCCCGGGCCAACGGCGGCTTCCATGGGCTGCAAGCCGAGAAAGCGCGGATTCCCTATGCCAACATCGGCCTGATCCGCCTGCCCAGCAGCATCAGCGACGACCAGGCGATACTCCTGTCGGACATCTTCCCCACCGGTTACTTCGGCGCCGAACTGGCCGGTATCGCCCCCGGCAACACCGTCGCCGTGTTCGGCTGCGGTCCGGTCGGCCAGTTCGCCATCGCCAGCGCGTTGCTCCTCGGCGCCGCCCGGGTGTTCGCCATCGACCGCCACCCGGACCGCCTGCACATGGCCCGCCAGCAAGGCGCCGAAGTGATCGACTTCGAGCGCGAGGATCCGGTCCAGGCCCTGCGCTGGCTGACCGCCGGGATCGGCGTGGACCGCGCCATCGACGCCGTCGGCGTGGACGCCGAGCACAGCCATGGCACCGCCACCCCGGCGCCGCGCCAGGAGGGCACCAGCTGGAGTCCCGGCAACGCCCCCGCACAGGCCCTGGAGTGGGCGGTGCAGGGCCTGGCCAAGGCCGGCACCCTGTCGATCATCGGCGTCTACGCCGAAGACTCGCGGCAGTTTCCCATCGGCCTGGCGATGAACCGCAACCTGACCATCCGCATGGGCAACTGCCACCATCGCAAGTACATTCCGCTGCTGCTCGAACATGTGCTCAGCGGACGCATCGACCCGGCGAAGATCCTCACCCAGGTGAAGCCGATCGGCGACGCCATCGAGGCCTTCGAAGCCTTCGACCGCCGCGAGACCGGCTGGATCAAGGTCGAACTGGTGCCGCAGAAGCGCCAGGTCGAGGGCAGCGAGGAACGCCTCGACGAACGCGCGGTGGACGAACTGGCGCGCCGGCCGACGCCGGAAAGCGGCGCCCGGGGGTGATGCATGAGCGCACCGGCACGCCTGCGCATCGGCATTTCCGGCTGGCGCTACGCCCCCTGGAGAGGTGACTTCTATCCCGAGGGGCTGCGCCAGAAGGACGAACTGCGCTTCGCCTCGCGGGCGGTGAACAGCATCGAGATCAACGGCACCTTCTACGCCCTGCAGACGCCCGAGCGCTTCCGCGGCTGGGCCGAGGACACCCCCGAGGACTTCGTTTTCAGCGTCAAGGCCCCGCGTTACATCACCCACGTGCGGCGCCTGCGCGAGATCGACGAGCCGCTGGCGAACTTCTTCGCCTCCGGCCCCCTCGCCCTGCGCCAGCGCCTCGGCCCGTTCCTCTGGCAGTTCCCGCCTAGCATGCGCTTCGACCGCGAGCTGTTCGCCGATTTCCTCGCCCGCCTGCCGCGCGACGGCGCCGCCGCGCAGAAGCTCGCCCGGCACAGCGCCGCGCGCCTGCACCGCGAGGGCTACCTCGACGGCGATCCGGCGCAGCGCCTGCGGCATGCCGTGGAAATCCGCCATGAGAGCTTCGTCGACCCGACGTTCATCGAGCTGCTGCGCGAATACCGGGTGGCCCTGGTGGTGGCCGATACCGCCGGCAAGTGGCCGCTGCTCGGCGACGTCTGCGCCGACTTCCTCTACCTGCGCCTGCACGGCGACAAGGAGCTGTACCGCAGCGGCTATTCGGAAGCGGCCCTGGGCCAGTGGCAGGCACGGATCCGCGCCTGGGCCGGCGGCGGCCAGGCCGACGACCTGCGCCGGGCCAGCCAGGACGCACCGGCGAAGGCGACGGCGCGCGACCTGTACTGCTACTTCGACAACGACGTCAAGGTGCGCGCCCCCTACGACGCCCGGCGCCTCCTGCAGCTGCTGGAACTCGACGGCAGCCTGCGCACGGTGCCCGGACAGTTGCCCGAGGACCTGCGGGAGAGTGCCGCATGATCCTGCCGCGCCTGCAGGTGCTGACGGTGAACACCCACAAGGGTTTCAACCCGTTCAATCGGCGCTTCATCCTGCCGGAGTTGCGCGAAGCGGTGCGCAGCGTCGGTGCCGACCTGGTGTTCCTCCAGGAGGTCCTCGGCTCCCATAGCCTGCACGCCGCGCGCCTGCCGTCCTGGCCGCCGGCGCCGCAATACGAGTATCTGGCCGACAGCATGTGGCCGCAGTTCGCCTACGGGCGCAACGCGGTGTATCCCGAAGGCCACCATGGCAATGCCGTGCTCTCCAAGCATCCGATCCTCGCCCACCGCAACCTCGACGTCTCGGTGGCGGGCAACGAGGAACGCGGCCTGTTGCATGCGGTGATCGACATCGGCCGTCCGCTGCACGCGGTCTGCGTGCACCTGGGATTGCGCGAGGCGCAGCGCCAGCGCCAGTTGCAACTGCTCTGCGAGCTGGTGGCGGGCCTGCCGGAGCGCGAGCCGGTGGTGGTCGCCGGCGACTTCAACGACTGGCGCCAGCGCGCCGACCGCCTGCTCGCTGGTTGCGGCCTGCGCGAAGTCTTCGTCGGCGCCCAGGGCCGGCCGGCGCGCAGCTTCCCGGCGCGCTGGCCGGTGCTGCCGCTGGACCGCATCTACCTGCGCAATGCCCGCGGGCGCCAGCCGCGCATCCTCTCGCGGCGGCCCTGGTCGCACCTGTCCGACCACCTGCCGCTGGCGGTGGAGGTGGAGCCATGAACTTCCCCTGGCGCGACGGCAACCGCGTAGAACTGCTGATCAACGGCGAAGAGTACTTTCCGCGCCTGTTCCAGTGCATCGCCGAGGCGCGCCGGGAGATCCTCCTGGAAACCTTCATCATCTTCGAGGACGAGGTCGGCCGGCAGTTGCAGGAAGCCCTCAGCGCCGCCGCCGAGCGCGGTGTCGAGGTACAGGTAACGGTGGACGGCTACGGCACCGCCTCGCTCAGCACGGACTACCTGGCCAGGCTCACCGCCGCCGGGGTTCGCGTGCACCTGTTCGACCCGCGCCCGCGCCTGCTCGGCATGCGTACCAACCTGTTTCGCCGGTTGCACCGCAAGCTGGTGGTGATCGATCGCCGGCAGGCCTTCGTCGGCGGCATCAACTACGGCGAGGACCACCTGGTGCGTCGCGGCAACATGGCCAAGCAGGACTACGCGGTGCGCGTCGAGGGTCCGG
>NZ_SCND01000324.1:0-6792 GCF_005503585.1 Pseudomonas sp. 2VD | reverse complement strand
CACCCCGGACAGCGCGAAGTCGAGGGCCAGCACCTCGAGGATGCCGTCGGCTTGCGCCGGCGCCACCGGCGACCCGGTCTTCACGTTGAGCCGGCAGAAGGTGTAGCTGACCCCGCTGTACACCCGCGGCAGGCTGGTGCAGGCGGTCGCCTTCAGGCGCAGGTCGTGGGCGGCGCTGGCGTCGTCGCGCACCAGCGTGTTGACGGAACCGCACCCGCCGAGCGTGGCGAGCCCCAGAAGCACCAGCAAAGAAAGCCCCGAACGAAACATTCCTTCATCTCCCTGTGCGAACGCCAGCCGAGTATGGCCGGCCTTGCGCCGCTTCACCAACCCTTGACGTTGTCCCAGCGCCAGTTGCGGTACTGGTACAGCAGCGTACCCAGCAACGCATAGGTGGCGGCCATGCCCAGCAGCACCAGGGCATGGTCGCTGACTTCGCGCAGCGGCAGGTCCATCTGGTTCATCTCGGCGATGGCGCGGATCGCCCAGGTCGAGGGGATCGCGTCGGCCAGCCAGCGTACCCAGTCCGGCATGGCCTGTTCCGGCCAACTGTAGCCGGCCATGTAGAACAGCGGCAGGGTGATGAAGGTCATGGTCAGGTACACCGATTCCTCGGTGGGCAGCAGCTCGGCGATGAACTCGCTGAGGGCGATCACCGCGATCAGGAACGGCAGGACGATCCCCAGCAGCATGAAGAACGAGGCCGACTGGCGATAGCCCAGCAGGTGCGGCCAGATCACGTAGAAGAGCATCGCCAGCACGGTCCAGATCAGCAGTTGCGCGCTGTAGCGGCCGAAGCGGGTCGACAGCGGCTGGCGCATGTAGCGCGGGGTGCCGCCGCGCAGCATGATGTTGCCGCGGGTGCAGCCGAGCAGCAGGCTGTGTTGCAGGATCAGCGACAGCAGCCCCGGAAGGACGATCGCGGCGAAGCTGATGCCGGGGTTGAACAGGTCGGTCAATTGCCCTACCAGCGGGCTCAGCACCACCTGCGCCTGGGTCGCGGTGAAGCCTTCGCGTTCCAGCAGGGCGGCGTTGTAGCGGTTGGTCAGCGCGCTGTAGACCGCCGAGATGTCCTGCTGGATCTGGCCGTTGGCCATGCGGTTGGTGGCATCGCCGAAGTACGGGATCACCAGCGCCTCGCCGCGCAGCAGGCGCTTCTCGAAGTTCAGCGGGATCACGATGATCGCGTACAGCTCGCGCCAGGCCAGGTCGCGCTTGGCCTGCGGCAGGCTGTCGTAGCCGACCACGGCGACCTTCGGCGCCGAATCGAGCAGCCGGACCAGCTCGCGCGACACGTCGCTGTGATCCTCGTCGACCACCGCCACCGGCAGGTCGAGGGCGGTGTGGTTCATGTACGGCAGCGAGGTGATGCACACCGAGGCCACGACCATCAGCCACATCGGCTTGGACAGCATGGCCTTCAGGGTTTCCCGGAGGATCTGCAGGTAGTTCTTCATATCGGGCTCAGGTCCAGGCGGCTGCGCAGGCGCATCTTGGCGATCATGTAGGCGATCAGCGGGTACAGCGCCAGCTTGGCGCAGGTGTAGAGCGCCGAACTGGGCGGCGCCTGGCGCAGGAACTGGTCGAACAGGCCGTGCAGGGTGTGGGTCAGCGGCTCGGCCTCGGCGATCACCCGCGCCAGGGTCGGCATCGCCAGTTCCGGGATCAGCACTCCCGAGTAGGTCTGGGCGACGCCGATCAGCATGCCCACCAGCGAATAGGCGGTGAAGCGGTTGGCGGTGAAGACGAACAGCACCAGCCCGACGCTCTGCGCGGCGATCACGTAGAACAGCGTGATCATCAGCATCGCCAGCGGGCTGCCGTTGATGCGCGCGCCGGAGAACGCCACCAGCAGGAAGATTTCCAGCATCAGCAGCGCGGTGAACAGCAGCGTGTAGGGCGCCAGTTTGCCCACCAGGCGTACGCCGAGGGCCTTGGCCCGCAGGATGTGCGGCGAGGAGGCGCGCAGTTCCGGCGCCTCGCGGGCCAGCACATGGACCATGGTGACGATCACGAACAGCTGTAGCAGGTGCACGATGGCGGCGAACTGCTGGTAATAGATGTAGTTGCCGCTGGCATTGAACAGGCTGTCGTAGGACACGCTGATGCTCGCCAGGTGCGGCAGCGCCGCCGGCATCCCGGCGGCCAGGCGCGGACGCAATTCGCCGTTGAGGCTGGCGACCAGCGCCGAGAAGTCCTGGGTGGCGGCGTAGCCGGCCGAATACAGCAGCGCGTTGTAGTACAGCTCGGCCTTCGGCGCGCGCCCGCCGAGCACGTCGGCCTCGAAGTCCGGCGGGATGTAGAGCAAGGCGTAGGCATCGGCCCGACGGATCGCGTCGAGCCCCTCCTGGACGCCGGCGGGAACGGTGATCACCTGGGCGTGGGAGGTCGCGTCGAGGTCGCGGATCAGCTTGCGCGACAGCTGGCTATGGTCCTTGTCGACCACCGCCAGCGGCATGTCCAGCAGGGTACCGGCCTGGTAGACGCCGCTGATCACGCCGAACAGCAGTAGCGGCCAGCACCAGCCGAGCCAGTGGATGGTCCAGCTGCGGCAGGCGATCCGCGTCTCGGTGTTGAACGCCTGGACGAAACGGCTGGCGTTGCGCTTCAGCGCGGCCCACGCCATCGCTCAGTTCGTCCAGCGCCACAGCGCGCTCATGCCCGGGCGCAGGCCGGGTGTCGGCTGCAACGGGTAGAAGCGGGTCTCGAAGGTCTTCAGGTCGAAATCGCCGGTGGCGCGGGTCGCGCGCCTGGTCGAGAAATCGCCCAGCGGGGCGATGTAGCGCAGCTCGGTCTCGACCTCGGCGCCGCCCAGGCCGGGCACCTGCATGACGATGCGGTCGCCCTTGCGCACCTTGGCCAGGATGTCCTCGCGCAGGTTGAAGACGAAGTAGCTGTCGTCCAGCCGCACCAGCGTCAGCAGCGGACTGTAGGCGTTGATCAGTTCGCCCTGTTCGGCGGGGATCGGCCCGACCTCGCCGTTGACCGGCGCGCGCACCTGCAGGTCGTCGATCTGCGCCTGTAGCTCGGCGATCTGCGCGTCGGCCCGGCGCACCGCGGCCTGCAACGCCTGGCGGCGCTCCTCGCGGTCGCCCTTGAGGCCTTCGTCGAGATTGGCCCGCGCCTCGGCGACGCGGTCGCGGGCGACATCGCGCTCACGCCGCGAGAGGTCGAACTGGGTCCGCGAGAGGAAGCCGCGCTCGACCATCTGCTGGTTGCGCTGGAAATCCGACTCGGCGTTGCGCAACTCGGCCTCGGCCTGTGCCAGGCTGGCCTTGAGCGCGCGGATGCTCTCCTCGCGAGTACCGTGGAGCGACTCATCGAGCTGCGCCTGGGCCTGGTTGCGCGCCGCGTGCAGGGCATCGAGCTGGGCTTCCAGCTCGGGGCTGTCGAGGCTGATCAGCAGGTCGCCCTGCTTCACCTCATCGCCGCGCCGCACGTGCAGCACCTGGACCCGGCCCTTGGCCTTGGAGGAAACGATGACGTTGGTGGCGTCCGCCTCGCCCTGCAACAGCAGGGGCGGATTGTGCAGGCGCAGGTAGAGGGTGATGGCGACGATCGCGAGGATCAGCAACGGGGTAAAGAGTTTCCATCCCTTCATGGGGCAGGCTTCCTGAACACGACCGGGCGATGGTAGTACATTGCCAGGCCGTTGCGCTGGCCGGAAGCGCGCCGGAGACCGGCTCCGGCGCGGCGACGAATCAGGCTTCCCCTTCGGCGTCCTCGCTCGCCACCCGCCGCGCGGCGGCGCCGTCGGACTTCGCCGAAGGGAAGCGCGCCGAGGCGAAGCGCACCACCAGGATCGCCAGCGCCAGCAGCAGCAACGCCACCGAGACCAGGATGATGCCATCGTCCGGCGTATGGTTGTGCTGGATGTCGGCGATCATCAGGCGGGTCAGCGCGGTCATCGCCACATAGATCAGGAAGCGTACCGGCATGTGGTTGGTCTTGAAGTAGATACCGACCATCGCGCCCAACTCGAGGTAGATGAACAGCAGGAGGATGTCGTCGATCGACGCATGCCCCTTGTTCACCATCCCCAGGAAGGCCGCGCCCGCCGCCCAGAACACCGTGGCGCCGATGGCGAACAGGGCCAGGTAGTGGAACGCCTCCACCAGCAGGTTGCCGAGGCTCTCCGCCTGGTGGTGCATGCTTGCGCGCAGGCGCTCGGCCCAATTCTGTTTCATAGCTTCTCCCGACAAAGACGACGGCCACCTGGCCCGAAGCGTGCAAGGCCCAGGCCAAGGCACGTGCGCAGATAGACGTCCGCACGTCGGCGCAGGGTACAGCCCGGCGGTGACAAAGAACTTTCCGGGCGGCACCCAGTCCCAACCAGCACGACAGCATTCAGGTGGTCCGCCATGACCGACAGCAGCCCTTTCCAGCTCCTCACCGAGGCCTTCCAGGCCGAGTACCGGGTCAACCTCAGCCTGGAGCGGCCGGACGGCAGCATCGTCCTCACCCTCTCCAACGAACGCGGGGTCGCCGCCAAGCGCCTGATCCGACCGGCGCAACTGCATGACCTGGAGCAGTTGCAGCGGATGATCGAGAGCATCCGCTTCGGCATCGCCATCGAAAACGGCACCAGCGCGCCGCAACTGTTGCAGGCGATGACCCAAGGCAAGGCACGCTGGCCGATAGCTATCTGATGGCAGCGGCGACCTGCGCGCGTCCTTCGCCGGCGCCGAAATAGGCGGCCAGTACCGCCAGGTCGCGGTCTTCCAGCACCCCCGCCAGCTGGCGCAGGCGCAGCCAGGCGTTGAGGTAGGCGTAGCGCGCTTCCGCCAGGTCGCGGCGGGCGCCGTAGAACTGCTGTTCGGCGTCCAGCACGTCGCGATTGACCCGCTCCCCGCCGGCGACGCTGCGCCGCGTCGCCGTCACCTGTTCGCGCGCCGCCGCCACCGCCATCTCATAGGCACGCACCTTGGCCAGGCTGCTGGCGGTCAGGTCGAACTGGCTGTGCAGGTCATTGATCACACTGGCCACCTGGGCATCCAGCTCGGCCTGGGCCTGGGCGTACTTGTCGCCGGCCTGGCGGGTCGCCGCCGACACCCGCCCGCCCTCGAACAGCGGCAGGCTGAGACGCAGGCCGACACTGTCGGTGTCGTATTTCTGCTCGTAGGTGCTTTCCGAAGCCGAGTGCGTCTTGCTGCTGCTGGCGTAGAGGCTGAGCCTGGGCAGGTGGCCGGCACGATTGCGCTCCACCTCGTAGGCCGCCGCCTCCAGCGCATAGCGCTGGGCGCCCAGCTCGGCGCTGCGTTGCAGGGCCACCTGGCGCCAGCCCTCGAAGGTCGCCGGTTGCAGGCGCAACGCCGGGAAACGCTCGATGGGCGCGGCCAGTTCGCGATCCTCCAGTGCCTGCCCGAGCATCGCTTCCAGCGTACGCCGCGCCGCCGCCGCACGATCGCCGGCGGCGATCTCCTCGGCGCGGGTCAGGCTCAGCCGGGCGCGGGTCTCCAGCAGGTCGGTGCGGGTGCCCTCGCCTTCCTCGAAGGCACGCTGGTTGAACGCCAGCTGGGTTTCCAGGGCGCGCCGCTGGGCCTCGGCCAGGAGCACCTGCTCGCGGGCGAACAGGGTTTCGCTGTAGGCGGCGAACAGGCGCACCGCCAGTTCCTGGCTGCGCCCGCGGAACTGTTCGTCGGCGAACAGCGCCTGGGCCTCGCCCTGGCGGTAGCGCGCGTAGGCCTCGTAGTCGAACAGCGGCTGCTCCAGGCTGAGGGTCGAGGCGTAGCTGCGATAGTCGCGCTCGACGCGGGCGTCGCCCTGGCTGACGGTGGAGTCGTTGCGCGCCTTGTTGTAGTCGTAGCGCAGGCTCGGCAGCAGGCCGGCACGGCCGATGGCGCGGTTTTCGCTGCCGGCGCGGCGCTCGTGGAGCGCCGCCTGGAAGGTCGGGTCGTGGCGCACCGCCAGTTGGTAGGCGTCCAGCAGGCCCAGCGCCTGGGCCGAGGAGGCCGAAAGCAGCGCGGAGGACAGCAGGCAGGCTCGCAGGCGATTCATTCTTCCCCCAGCGCCAGGTGGGTACGGTCGGCCAGCGGCTTGAACAGGTAGTTCAGCAGCGAGCGCTCGCCGCTGCGGACGAAGGCCTCCACCGGCATCCCCGGGCGGATCTCCAGGCCGGCCAGGCGACGTACGCCCTCCTCCCCTACGCGGATGCGCACCCGGTAGTACGGCGCCTCGCTGCGCTCGTCCAGCAGGCGGTCGGCCGAGACCAGGGTCACTTCGCCCTCCACCCGCGGCGTAGTGCTCTGGTTGAAGGCGCTGAACATCAGCTCCACCGGCAGGCCGACGCGGACCTTGTCGACCATCTCCACCGGCAGCCGAGCGTCCACCAGCAGCGGCTGGCGCTCCGGGAGGATTTCCATCAGTTGCTGGCCGGGCGCGATCACGCCGCCCTCGGTGAACACTTCCTGGCCGACCACCAGGCCGGCGACCGGCGCCCGTACCTCGCTGTTGGCCAGGTCGAAGCGCGCGCTGGCCAGGCGATTGCGCAACTCCTCGGCGCGCACCTGGGCGTCGGCCAGGCTGGCGCGCACCTCTTCCTGGAACTTCTCCCGCCGCTGGGCCATGCGCAGGCGCAGTTCGAGGATCTGCCGGCGGGTACTGCCGAGGCTGCCGAGGTCGCCGGCGATCTCGCCGTTGACCTGGGCCAGCAGGCGCTCGCTGTCGAGCAGGCGGTTGCGCGGCACGTAGCCCTCGCTGGCCAGTTGGCGCAGGCCGCGCAACTGTTCCTCGAGGGCGGCGCGCTGCTGCTCCTTGCTGCGCAGCGCGGCTTGCAGGCCGTCCAGTTGCGCC
>NZ_SCND01000323.1:0-6834 GCF_005503585.1 Pseudomonas sp. 2VD | reverse complement strand
CCCGCGAACAGCCGCCCGCGCCGAACCGCCCGGCTGCAGGCGGCGACAAGCCGGAAAGCGCCCCGGACCCGCTGCTCGACCAGTACACCCAGGACCTCACCGCCGAGGCCCGCGCCGGGCGCATCGACCCCATAGTCGGGCGCGACGGGGAGATCCGCCAGTGCGTCGACATCCTCCTGCGCCGGCGGCAGAACAACCCGATCCTGGTCGGCGCGCCGGGCGTCGGCAAGACCGCGGTGGTCGAGGGCCTGGCCCTACGCATCGCCGCCGGCGAGGTGCCGCCGTCGTTGCAGGAGGTGATCCTGCGGGTGCTCGACCTCGGCCTGTTGCAGGCCGGCGCCAGCATGAAGGGCGAGTTCGAGCAGCGCCTCAAGGGCGTGATCGACGCCGTGCGCAACAGCGCGCAGCCGATCATCCTGTTCATCGACGAGGCGCACACGCTGATCGGCGCCGGCGGCGCGGAAGGCGGCAGCGACGCCGCCAACCTGCTCAAGCCGGCCCTGGCGCGCGGCGAGTTGCGCACCCTGGCGGCCACCACCTGGCTGGAATACAAGAAATACTTCGAGAAGGACCCGGCGCTGACCCGGCGCTTCCAGTTGGTCCAGGTCGAGGAGCCGGACGAGGCCACCGCCGTGGAGATGCTGCGCGGCGTCGCCGGCAAGCTGGAACAGCATCACGGCGTGCAGATCATGGACGCGGCCATCGTCGATGCGGTGAAGCTGTCGCACCGCTACATCTCCGGCCGCCAGTTACCGGACAAGGCGATCAGCGTGCTCGACACCGCCTGCGCGCGGGTCGCCCTCGGCCAGCACGACGTGCCGCCGCCGCTGGAAAGCCTGCGCCACCGCGAGCAGGCGCTGGAAGAGGAATTGCAGCGGCTGCGCCGGGAACAGGCCACCGGCCTCGACCACAGCGCGCGTATCACCGCCCTGGAAAGCGAGTCGGGCGATAACCGCCGGACCATCCGCGAGCTGGAGACCCGCTGGGACGAGGAACGCGAAGCGGTGCGCGAACTGCTCGACACCCGCCGCGAATTGCTGGCCCTCAGCGAAAGCGCCGACGCGGCCAAGCCCGACGAGGAACTGGACGGTCGCATCGACCACCTGGCCGCCGAACTGGCGCGCCTGGCGGCCGGCCTCGAAGCCATCCGCCAGGACGACCCGCTGGTTCCCGAGCAGGTGGACTCGCGTACCGTGGCCGCAGTGATCGCCGGCTGGACCGGCATCCCGGTGGGCAAGATGCTCGCCGACGAAGCCCACGCCATCCGTTCCCTGGCGCAACGAATGGGCCAGCGGGTGATGGGCCAGGAGGCCGCCCTGGGCGCCATCGCCCAGCGCATCCAGGCCTATCGCGCCGGACTCAGCGACCCGGCCAAGCCGGTCGGCGTATTCCTCCTGCCCGGCCCCACCGGCGTGGGCAAGACCGAGACCGCCTACGCCCTGGCCGACGCCCTCTACGGCGGCGAACGCAACCTGATCAGCATCAACCTCTCCGAGTACCAGGAGGCCCACACCGTCAGCCAGCTCAAGGGCGCCCCGCCCGGCTACGTCGGCTACGGCAGCGGCGGCGTGCTCACCGAAGCGGTGCGCCGCAAGCCCTATTCGGTGGTGCTGCTGGACGAGATCGAGAAAGCCCATCCGGACGTGCTGGAAGCCTTCTACAACGTGTTCGACAAGGGCGTGATGGAAGACGGCACCGGCCTGGTGGTGGACTTCAGGAACACCGTGATCCTCGCCACCAGCAACGTCGGCGCCGAACTGCTGCTGGACAGCCCGGCCGAACAGGTCGCCACCCCGGCCTTCGACGAGCGCCTGCGCAAAGTCCTGCTGCAAACCTTCCGCCCGGCGTTCCTCGCGCGCATGACCGTGGTGCCTTACCGGCCGCTGGAGGAAGCCACCCTGGAAGGCATCGTCGTGGCCAAGCTGGAAAAACTGCGGGAACGCTACAAGGCCGCTACCGGCAAACAGTTCGACTTCGACCCGGCCATCGTCAAGGCCGTGCTCGCCAAGTGCAGCGCGGCGGGCGCGCGGGATATCGAGAACGTGCTGATGGCGCAGGTGACGGGGAAGTTGGCGGAGTGGGTGTTGGAGTAGGACCCTATTTGAGGAGTCTATATGAACTATTTATTCGTGCCATTCACAAGCGAAGAAAGCAATAACGAACTACTATCCATGGGTACGCTTTGGGCATCCCAAGTGGCAAAGGATCCTCGCGGCAGAGAACCACCGAAGCTATTATTTTACAACACTAAGCACATGAAGCCATTAAATATCATAAACAATGACGATACGCTGTACGTGATTGCTCATGGTTACGAAGGCATCTCAGACTACATATTCAGCCTGAGCACCCCTCCTGCGAACGGGCTCATACCGGCGTTAACGGCAGGGGAACTGTCAGTAAGACTGAAAGTAGCAGGATTAAATGCAAACCATAGAAGAGTCAAGCTCTACGTATGTAACTCAGGGGGTGAGTTTTCGGAATTTGCTACTTCATTCAAAAGCAAAATGCGAGACAGCATGGGCTACCCCAATATAGATGTATATTACTATAATTCATCGGTGTCGGTACCGAAAGAATTTGCCGACGGCAATTACCATAAAGACGGGGTACTCTTTGATGCGCAAGGCAATGTAGTGCTAACGCCAAGATTTCGAGCTTCGGAAGCAAGACAGAGAGTACCTTAAGAATAATTTAGCGCCATCTCAAATAAAAAGGAAACGAGTAATGGGATATCTATTTTTTGACACTTCATAACCACAAAATAAGCCTCCTCCATCCCCCTTTATGAACTCTGACCAAGTCACCATTATGGCGCTGAAATTCTGGTCTGGAACGTACAGCACATGGACAACCAATCCACATCCACTCATTCGATGGCCTTTTGGGAAAAGCTGGAGTTCCTCGACAAATACTTGGCCAACCGATGAGGAGCGATCATTTTCCGGTGATCTATACGTGGATGGAAAAATCGGGATGAAGGTCGTCTTGAGGTTATTCATCATTCCTTCGGGCTGGCATGACAAGGCACACTAATGCCCCGTCCCACCGACACCAATACCACCCTCTCCCTCAGCGCCTCCACCCTGGGTGATCTTTACCCCCAGACGCTTTCCGGGGGCGAGGCGTTGAACGAGCTGGGCAGCCTGACGCTCGGCGGCTACAGCGCCACCGCGCTGACGTTGAGCAATGCGGTGGCCACCCATCTCACCGCCACCCTGCACAACGACGCCGACCAGCGTCCGCTCGACGGCCTGGTCGCGGAGATCCGCCAACTCCCCGGCGATGCCAGCGCCGAGCGCTACCAGGTGCTGTTGCGCCCCTGGCTCTGGTGGCTGACGCTGGCCAGCAACAACCGGGTGTTCCAGAACCTGGCCACCAGCGACATCGTCACCCAGGTCTTCGACCAGCACGGCTTCAGCGACTACCAGTTGCAGCTCAGCGGCAGCTACCAGCCCCGCGAATACTGCGTGCAGTACGGCGAGAGCGACCTCGCCTTCGTCTCGCGGCTGCTGGAGGAAGACGGCATCTTCTGGTTCTTCACCCATGCCGCCGGCAAGCACACCCTGGTGCTGGCCGACAGCAACGACGCCTTCCCGCCGATTCCCAACGGCCCGCAAGTGGCCTACCTGGGCCAAGGAATCGGCGTGCGCGAGTTGCAGGGCGTGCGTTCGGCGCAGTACAGCCTCCAGGCGGTATCCGGGACCTACAGCGCCACCGACTACGAGTTCACCACCCCGGGCACCTCGCTGTACTCCCAGGCCGAGGCGGTTTCCGGCGCCGCCGGCGTCTACCAGCACCCCGGCGGCTACACCGCCAAGGCCCAGGGCGACAGCCTGACCAAGCAACGCATCGACGGCCTGCGCAGCCAGGAGACGCGCCTGATCGGCGAGAGCGACTGCCGCTGGCTGGTGCCCGGCCACTGGTTCACCCTCAGCGGGCATGACGACGATTCGCTGAATATCGACTGGGTGCTGACCTCGGTCACCCATGACGCCAGTCACGCGCACTACCGCAACCGCTTCGAGGCGATCCCCAAGGCCACCGCCTACCGCCCCGCGCGGGTCACGCCCAAGCCACGCATGCACACCCAGACCGCCCTGGTGGTGGGCAAGGCCGGCGAGGAGATCTGGACCGACCAGTACGGCCGGATCAAGATCCAGTTCCCCTGGGACCGCGACGGCAAGAACGACGAGACCTCCTCCTGCTGGGTGCGCGTGGTGCTGCCCTGGAGCGGCAAGGGCTTCGGCATGCAGTTCGTGCCGCGCATCGGCCAGGAAGTGATCGTCACCTTCATCGACGGCGACCCGGACCGCCCGCTGGTCACCGGCTGCGTCTACAACGGCGACAACGCCCTGCCCTACGCGCTGCCGGACAACCAGACGCAGTCCGGGATCAAGACCAACTCGTCGAAGGGCGGCGGCGGTTTCAACGAGCTGCGCTTCGAGGACAAGAAGGACGCCGAGGAAGTCTTCCTCCAGGCGCAGAAGGACCTCAACGTCAACGTGCTCAACGACAGCACCGCCAGCATCGGCCACGACGAGACCCTGACGGTGCAGAACGCCCGCACCCGCACGGTGAAGGAAGGCGACGAGACCGTCACCCTGGAGAAAGGCAAGCGCACGGTGACCATCCAGACCGGCAGCGACAGTCTGGAGGTGAAGGACACGCGCACGGTGACGGTGGGCGCCGACCAGACCCACAGCACCGGCGGCAACTACAGCCACAAGGTCAGCGGCAACTTCGAGCTGACGGTGGACGGCAACCTGACCATCAAGGTCAGCGGCACCCTCGCCCTGCAGAGCGGCGGCAGCCTGACCCTGAAGAGCGACGCCGACCTCACTGCCCAGGCTGGCACCTCGCTGACCAGCAAGGCCGGGACGTCGCTGACCAACCAGGCCGGCACCTCCCTCACCAACAAGGCCGGCACCAGCCTGACCAACGATGCCGGCGTCAGCCTGACCAACAAGGCCGGCGCCGAACAGACGGTGGACGGCGGCGGCATGCTGACCATCAAGGGCGGCCTGGTAAAGGTCAACTGAGGAGAAGCGCATGGCGGCATCCGGCAAGCTCGACCTGGTTCGTGGCGACAGCCATCTCGCTGGTAACCTGCTCGACGGCAGCCTGGAAGGTCCGTTGCGCATCGACGAGCACGACAGGCCGCAGGCCAGCCTCGGCTACCGGCAGGGCCAGTTGCACGGCGCCAGCACCCTGTTCCATCCCAACGGCAAGGTCTCCGCGCAACTCGCCTTCGTCGACGGCAAGCTGCACGGGCCGGTCAGTTTCCATGCCGCGGAAGGCTGGTTGCAGCGCAAGGCGCACTACCGCAACGGGCTGCTCCACGGCGAAGCGCTCACCTATTTCGCCAACGGCCAGGTGGCCGAGCGCGAGCATTACCGCGACGGCGTGCGCGACGGGGTCTACCAGCGCTTCCATGGCAATGGCCAACTGGCCTTCGACGGACGCTACCTGAACGGCCAGCTACTGGACGGCGCCCAGCCGTTCGCCGATGACGGCCGGCCGCTGGACAGCGAGGGCAGACCCATGGCGCGCTGGCGCTGGTGGTGGATCAGGCTGGCGGAGCCCTAGGCGCGCATCGGCCAGGCGGCGCTCAGGGAATCAGCATCTGCACCTGTCCCGGCACGCTGATCTTGATCACCCCGCCCCAGGTGCAGATCAGCGTGCCGTTGGCGTCCAGCGCGGGCATCCCGCCCAGCAGCAGGGTCGGCGGACCGCCGGGGATCCACGGGCTGGCGGTGGCGGGAATGCACGGCATCGGCGTCAGTACGCCGAGGGTGGCGGCGGTGGCGGCGGCCACCACGGGGTTGGCCGGACTCTGGCAGAGGCCGAAGGTGGGAATGTTCAGCAGCGGGATGTGGTCCATGATGTTCGCCGCCGGCATCCCGCTGGTCAGGGTGCGGTTCTGCGGCAACACGTTGAGCACCGTCGGCGCCGCCCCGAAGCTGCATTGCAGGGTGGCGCCGGCGCAGACCTGCGGGCAGCCCATGCCGTCCTCCCGAGCGCGATGGCGTTGTAGCAGGATAGACCAGCCCATCGCGCTCGCCGTGGGGCTGGCTTGCTGTTTTTCTGACGAATGCCCGACATGCGTGTCGTCAGCGGCGCTAGAATTCCGCTGTCATGCGGGGCGGAGCCCCGCGACAGGGATCGACGAAAAAGGATTTTCGGCGGATCGAACGGTGCCCGCAGCGCCCTCGCCGGCCGGCCTGCGGCCGGTCGATGCAGGGGTTGCCGCACCCTGGCCGCCCCCAAGGACGGGACGACAATGCCTAGCACAAGAAGCCTCCCCGCACGGGTCATCGTCGCCGATGACTATCCCCTGTTCCGCGATGGCCTGAGACGGGTCGTCCGCCGCTACCTCCCGCAAGCCGCCGTAAGCGAAGCGGGCAGCTTCGACGAGGTGCTGCGCCTGGCTTCGAGCGTCTCGCCGGAACCTCCCGCCCTCTTCCTCCTCGACCTGCTGCTTCCCGGCTTCGCCGCCTCCCAGTCCATCGAGCGCTTGCGCCGCGCCTATCGGCACAGCGCAATCGTCATCGTCTCGATGCTCGACGACCCGCGCCTGGTGGACGAGGTGCTGGCCGCCGGCGCCGACGGCTACCTCGGCAAATCCCTGGAGGCCGGGGAGATCGGCACGGCGTTGCAGACGCTCGGCAGCGGCGAACCGGTGGTGCGCCTGCGCGGCGGGTCGAGCGCCGGCAGTCGGCAACGCGCCCTCCTGGACGCCCTGACCCCACGGCAGCAAGCGGTACTGCGGCTGATCGCCGATGGCCTGTCGAACAAGGAAATCGGCCGCGCGCTGTCGATCTCGCCGTTCAC
>NZ_SCND01000322.1:0-6834 GCF_005503585.1 Pseudomonas sp. 2VD | reverse complement strand
GCACCCGTCTGCCTGTTCTTCGCCGGCCAGGGGCGGGCACTCGATGCGTCGGTTGAGCGTGGCGGCGTAGTAGGAGGGGGCGTGTTGGGCGGTATGCACCGGCTGGCGAACGCGGGCGTTCATGTGTGAAATCCTGATTATTATGTGTGGAAAATTTGACGGAGCATAAACGTCAGTCGAGGCGCTCGCCAAGGGCGAAAAAGCAAAAAAACTGCGAGGTGTTGCGGGGATCGTGTGCGGAAACGACGGTGTTTCCCGTCTATGCCGGGAGTCCTGGCGGACTCCCGGAGCGTGTCATGTCAATCCGGAACCGGTAGGTCGAGCGACTCCTTGACCTCTTCCATGACGATATAGCTCTTCGACTCGCGAACGTGCGGCAGTTTCAGCAGGATGTCGCCGAGCAGCTTGCGGTAGGACGCCATTTCCGAGATGCGAGCCTTCACCAGGTAGTCGAAGTGGCCGGACACCAGGTGGCATTCCAGCACATGGGGCAGCTTGAGCACCGCCCGGCGAAACTCTTCGAAGGTATCGCCGGACTTGTAGTCCAGGCTGATCTCTACGAACACCAGCAGGCTGGCCTTCAGATGCTGCGGATTGAGCCGGGCGTGGTAGCCCATGATCAGGCCTTCGCGCTCCAGGCGGCGCACGCGTTCGGTGCAGGGTGTGGTCGAGAGGCCGACGCGTTCGCCCAGCTCGGTGAAGGAAATGCGACCTTCCTCCTGCAGGATGCGGAGGATGTTGCGGTCGATCTTGTCCAGCTCGCGCTTGCTCTGATGCTGGGTACGCATGGATGGAGGCTCCCCGTCTGGCTCGGAAAATCCGGAAATTTTCCGCCAATATAACGTCGAAAGCAGGGAAAAACACTGGCCGGGGAAAACGCCTTGATCTTGCACGAGGGCCCCGCCACCCTTGGCCGGGTCGGCAACGGACAGAGGTAGGACATGCGTTTGCGCAGAAGGACAACGTTGCTGCTGGTATTTGCAGTGCTGTTGCTGCTGGCGTTCGGCTACGGCTGGCATGCCTGGCGCAGCCTGTTGCGCGAGCAGGGTGTCGAGCGCCTGGAGTGGCAAGGCCTGGGCCTGTCCGCCGAAGGCATCGGGCTGCGACGGCTGGCGCTGGAGCGGCGCGGCGCGGATGGCGCCAGCCTGCGACTGGACGTGGAACACGCGCTGCTGCGCTGGCCCGGGCTGTCGGGTTGGCGTCCGCGTCTACCCGGCCTGCGCGTGGAGCAAGTGGCGCTCGCCTGGCAACCGGCTGCCGCGAGTTCCGACGACGACTCCGCTGCGCTGGACTGGACGTCCCTGCGCGAGACCCTCGCCTGGCTGCCGGAACAGATCCACCTCGAACGCTTCCATCTCGACCTACCTTGTCCCGCCGGCCGCTGCGAGCAGGACGGCGGGCTGGACATCGGCCGCCCGTCGGGAGCGCTGTTTCCGCTGGCTGCGCAACTGCGCCTGCAACAAGAGGCGCAGCAGGCCCAGCTCGACGCCCAGCTCTTCGAGGAGCCTACCGGTTGGCGCCTGCGGGCGCGCGCGCAACTCGACCGGCAGGCGCTGCTGACGCTGGACAGCCAGCTCGCGCCGTCCGATGGCGACGGCCTCTGGCAGGGGCGCCTGGAGGCGCCCGGCCTGCCGGACACCCGTGGCCTGGTGGTCTGGCTCAATCGCTGGTTGCCGGAAGCCCAGCGCCTGCCCGACGCACCGCAAGCCCTGCGTCTGCAAGCGGACTGGACGATCCGCCTGGCGCCTGGCAGCGACTGGCTGGAGCCGCGCCGGGTACTCGACGGCGGTGGCTCGGCGGCGCTGCTGGTGCAGGCTCCGCAAGCCTGGCCGCTGCCCGGTCTGGGTAATGTACAGGGCGAACTGCAAGTCCAACTGGATGGAGACGAGGGCGCCTGGTTGCCACGCCAGCTGCGCAGCGACTTGCGCCTGAGCCAGTTGCACGGCGAGTGGTTGCAGGCGCTGCCGGCCGAGTTGCGGCCGAGCGCGCTGGGCTTGCGCAGCGAGCCGCTGGAGCGCGATGCCGATAGCGTCACCGCGTTGCGCCTGGCGTTCACCAGCGAGGGCGCGAGTACGCTGAAGCTGGAGACGCGGCTCGACCTGCTGGGCATCTCGCCGTGGGCCGCCAGGCTGGTGGAGGGTCGCTTGCAGGTGGACGCGCCGCGCCTGCAATACCTGGGCTGGAAAGCCGAGCGACTGGTCGCGGAGATTCCCCTGGAGGGCCGGCTGGACGGGCAGCGCGCCAACCTCTCTTTCGGCAGAGGCGCGCGGTTGCAGGCGGCGTCCCTGGCCGAGCCGTCGACGCTGCACCTTGGCCAGCCCCGCCTCAATCTCGCCGGGACCGCTCTCGAACTGGCCTACCAGCCGCTGGCGCTGCATTTCGCCGGGCCGCTGCAGGCGCAGGTCGGACAACTCCGCCAGGCTAACCTCAAGCCGTTGGCCTGGACCTTCGAGGGGCCGCTCGACACCACCCTCGAGCGCACCAGCCTGAAGGGACGGCTGAGCAACGGTGCGGGGCTGGCGGCGGACATCCAGCTGCAGCGCGATGCGAAGACGCCCCTGGCACTCTCCGCCAGGCTGGCCGAGGTGTTCTTCCGTACCGGCAATCCGCTGGCCGCGACCCTCGCCGACTGGCCGGGGCTGCTCGAACTGGGCAATGGGCGCGCGACCGCCGCGGCCGGCTGGAAGCTCGACGCGGCGGGTGGCTCGTCCCTCGACCTGGACCTGACCCTGAAAGGCCTCGACGGTATCTACGACCGCAGCGAGCTGAAGGGGCTGGGCGGCAGCCTGGCCTTGCGCCTGCGCGGCGGTCAGTTGAGCCTGGACAGCCCCGGCCTGAGCCTGGCCGAGGCCAATCCCGGCCTGCCGCTGGGGCCGGTGAGTTTCCGCGGGCGCTACGAGGCCCCGCTTTCCGCGCCGGGCAGCGGCCGTTTGAGCTGGCAGACGTTGCAGAGCGGCCTGTTCGGCGGGCAGGCCTCGGTCCCCGCGGGGAGCATCCGCCTGGGTCAGGCCGAGCAGAAGTTCGCCTTGCGTATCCAGGGCATACAACTCGGCGAGATTTTCCGGGTCTATCCGGCGGAGGGCCTGGCCGGCGAAGGCACCCTGGACGGCGAACTGCCGCTGATGCTGAACCGCTGGAAGCCCAGCGTCTCCGGCGGCCAGGTCAAGGCCCGCGAGCCCGGCTACCTGCGCTTCCGCTCGGCGAAAATCGAGGCGCTGGGGCGCAGCAACCCGGGGATGAAGCTGGTCGCCGATGCCCTCGACGATTTCCACTACGACGTCCTGCAAAGCAGCGTCGATTATCATGAGAACGGCAAGCTGTTGCTCGGCCTGCGCTTGCAGGGCAGCAACCCGGACCTGGAGAAGGGGCGCCCGGTCAACCTCAACGTCAACCTGGAGGAGGATATCCCGGCACTGCTGACCAGCCTGCAACTGAGTGACCGGGTCAGCGAAACCATTCGCCAACGTGTGCAGGAGCGCATGCAGAAACGCAAGGCTTCGGCGCCATGAGCCATACAGGAGAACCCCCGATGCGCCTCTGCGCTCTATTCGCTGTCCTGCTGCTGGGCAGCCTGACGATGGCCTGCACGCCCACCGTGCAGCTGGCGGCTCCCAGCGAGCCGATCAACATCAATCTCAACGTGAAAATCGAGCACGAGATCTACATCAAGGTCGACAAGGCTCTGGACGGCATCATCAACGAGAACAGCGGCCTGTTCTAAAGGAGCGGATCCATGACAACCCGTAGCAAACTCGGTATCGCCCTGCTGGCCCTCGGCATCAGCCTTTCCGCCATGGCGATGGACCTCGGCCAGGCCATGTCGGCCCTTGGCGGCGCCAAGGCCCAGGGCCTGGTCGGCGAGCAGGCGGACGGTTACCTTGGCGTGGTCAGCAACAGCGGCCAGGCGGCGGACATCGCCGCGCAGATCAATGCCGCGCGGCGCGCCGAATACCAGAAGGTGGCCAACAGCAGCGGCGCTTCGCTGGCCGACGTGGAGGCCATGGCCGGCAAGAAGGCGATGGAGAAAACCCCTGCCGGGCAGTACGTCCAGGTTGGCGGCAAGTGGGTGAAGAAATAGCGCGAAGGCTCTGCGAGCGCTCTGGGACGCTGCTCCGATCGCAAGGGCCGGGCAGCGTCCGCGGGATTTTTCCTGTCGCGAGTGCTTCCCCTAGGGACTCCTGTCGTTTTCCATGGATTCTGCGACAGGCTTTCCCGAAAAAGCGGCTCCCGGCCTGAGTTCGATCATTTAAATATGCGGTATTTTTCCAGTTTTATGGTGGATGCGCCTCGGTAAAACCCCTATTTGTCCGGTTTTTTACCTGAGTAGTTGCCTAAAATTGGTGATTATTTCTGCCTGCCTCTTCCTATACTGCGCGCATCTACACGCTCAAAATAACAAACGTCCGCGGTTCCTCCGCGACGTGGGAGGCGACAATGCGAGTTCTGGTCCTTGGCAGCGGTGTCATCGGTACCGCCAGTGCGTATTACCTGGCCCGAGCCGGGTTCGAGGTGGTGGTGGTCGACCGTCAGGACGGTCCCGCGCTGGAAACCAGCTTCGCCAACGCCGGCCAGGTGTCTCCCGGCTACGCTTCGCCCTGGGCAGCCCCGGGCATTCCTCTGAAGGCCATGAAGTGGCTGCTGGAAAAGCACGCGCCGCTGGCCATCAAGCTCACCTCCGATCCCAGCCAGTACGCCTGGATGCTGCAGATGCTGCGCAACTGCACCGCCGAGCGCTACGCGGTGAACAAGGAGCGCATGGTCCGCCTGTCCGAGTACAGCCGCGATTGCCTCGACGAACTGCGCGCCGAGACCGGCATCGCCTACGAGGGCCGCACCCTCGGCACCACCCAACTGTTCCGCACCCAGGCGCAGCTGGACGCCGCCGGCAAGGACATCGCCGTGCTCGAGCGCTCCGGCGTGCCCTACGAGGTTCTCGACCGCGACGGCATCGCCCGCGTCGAGCCGGCCCTGGCCAAGGTCGCCGATAAGCTGGTCGGTGCCCTGCGCCTGCCCAACGACCAGACTGGCGACTGCCAGCTGTTCACCACCCGCCTGGCGGAAATGGCCAAGGGCCTGGGCGTGGAGTTCCGCTTCGGCCAGAACATCGAACGCCTGGACTTCGCCGGCGACCGCATCAACGGCGTGCTGGTCAACGGCGAATTGCTCACCGCCGACCACTACGTGCTGGCCCTGGGCAGCTACTCGCCGCAACTGCTCAAGCCGCTGGGTATCAAGGCTCCGGTCTATCCGCTGAAGGGCTACTCGCTGACCGTGCCGATCACCAACCCGGAGATGGCGCCGACCTCGACCATCCTCGACGAGACCTACAAGGTGGCGATCACCCGCTTCGACCAGCGCATCCGCGTCGGCGGCATGGCGGAAATCGCCGGCTTCGACCTGTCGCTGAACCCGCGTCGCCGCGAAACCCTGGAAATGATCACCACCGACCTCTATCCCGAGGGCGGCGACATCAGCCAGGCGACCTTCTGGACCGGCCTGCGCCCGGCGACCCCGGATGGCACCCCGATCGTCGGCGCCACCCGCTACCGCAACCTGTTCCTCAATACCGGCCACGGCACCCTGGGTTGGACCATGGCCTGCGGGTCGGGTCGCTACCTGGCCGACCTGATGGCGAAGAAGCGCCCGCAGATCAGCACCGAAGGCCTGGATATTTCCCGCTACAGCAATTCCCCGGAGAACGCCAAGAATGCCCATCCAGCGCCAGCACACTAACGAGCGTATGAGCCAGATCGTCGTCCACAACGGCACCGTCTACCTGGCGGGCCAGGTGGGCGAGGACATGTCCGCGGGCGTCGAGCAGCAGACCCGCGAGACCCTGGCGGCCATCGAGCGTCTGCTGGAAGAGGCCGGCACCGACAAGACCCGGATCCTCTCGGTGACCATCTACCTGAAGGACATCGACGCCGACTTCGAAGGCATGAACCGCGTCTGGGACCAGTGGCTGCCGCGCGGCGTCGCGCCGGCGCGCGCCACCGTCGAAGCCAAGCTCTGCGAGCCGGAGATCCTGGTAGAGATGTCGGTGGTCGCTGCGCTGCCCTGAGTTTTGTCTGGCCCGGCCGGAGAGCCGGGCTTTTTTTCGCCTGATGAAAGGTGCGCGATGCCGCACCTCGCTGAAGAGAGACCCGTCGCCATGCGCCCCGCCCGTGCCCTGATCGACCTGCAAGCCCTTCGTCACAACTATCGGCTGGCCCGCGAGGCCACCGGCGCCCGTGCGCTCGCGGTGATCAAGGCGGACGCATACGGCCACGGCGCGGTGCGCTGTGCCGAAGCGCTGGCGGCCGAGGCCGATGGCTTCGCCGTGGCCTGCATCGAGGAGGGCCTGGAGCTGCGCGAGGCCGGTATCCGCCAGCCGATCCTGCTGCTGGAGGGCTTCTTCGAGGCGTCCGAGCTGGAGCTGATCGTCGCCCACGACTTCTGGTGCGTGGTGCATTGCGCCTGGCAATTGGAGGCGATCGAACGCGCCAGCCTGGACCGCCCGCTGAACGTCTGGCTGAAGATGGATTCGGGCATGCACCGTGTCGGCTTCTTCCCCGAGGACTTCCGCGCCGCCCACGAGCGCCTGCGGGCCAGCGGCAAGGTGGCGAAGATCGTGATGATGAGTCACTTCTCCCGCGCCGACGAACTGGATTGCCCGCGCACCGAGGAACAGCTCGCCGCCTTCGCGGCCGCGAGCCAGGGCCTGGAAGGCGAGATCAGCCTGCGCAATTCGCCAGCCGTGCTCGGCTGGCCGAAGGTGCCCAGCGATTGGGTACGTCCGGGCATCCTGCTCTACGGAGCCACGCCGTTCGAGCGCGCACATCCGCTGGCCGACCG
>NZ_SCND01000321.1:0-6847 GCF_005503585.1 Pseudomonas sp. 2VD | reverse complement strand
GGACGATCAGGACGATACCGATGGCGAGCGCCCGCGCCGCCGCTCCCGCGGCCAGCGTCGTCGCAGCAACCGCCGCGAACGCCAGCGCGAGGTCAGCGGCGAGCTGGAAGGCAGCGAGGCGACCGATAACGCCGCCGCGCCGCTGAACACCGTCGCAGCCGCCGCTGCTGCCGGTATCGCTGTCGCCAGCGAAGCCGTAGAAGCAAACGTGGAGCAAGCCCCGGCCACTACCAGCGAGGCTGCCAGCGAAACCACGGCAAGCGATGAAACCAACGCACCGACCAGCGAAGCCGTGGAAACCCAGGGCGCGGACAGCGAGGCCAATGCCGGCGAAACCGCCGACATCGAAGCGCCGGTGACCGTCAGCGTGGTCCGGGACGAAGCCGACCAGAGCACCCTGCTGGTCGCGCAAGTCACTGAAGAAGCTCCCTTCGCCAGCGAAAGCGTGGAAAGCCGCGAAGACGCCGAGAGCGCCGTGCAACCGGCAACGGAAGCGGCCGAAGAAGTTGCCGCCCCGGCGCCCGTCGAGGTAGCAGCCCCTAGCGAGCCCGCAGCCACCGAGGAGCCGACCCCGGCCATCGCGGCGGTGCCGGCCAACGCGACCGGCCGTGCCCTCAACGACCCACGGGAAAAACGTCGCCTGCAACGCGAAGCCGAGCGTCTGGCACGCGAAGCCGCAGCAGCAGCCGAAGCGGCAGCTCAGGCCGCTCCCGCCGTCGAGGAGATCCCAGCTGTAGCGAGCGAGGAAGCGTCGGCCCAGGAGGAACCTGCTGCACCCCAGGCTGAAGAAATCGCCCAGGCCGACGTTCCGTCTCAGGCGGACGAAGCCCAGGAAGCGGTACAGGCCGAGCCTGAAGCTTCCGGCGAAGACGCCGCCGACACAGAGCACGCGAAAAAGACCGAGGAAAGCGAAACCTCGCGCCCGCATGCCTGAGTGACAGGCTGAAAAAAGGGGATGCCATGGCATCCCCTTTTTTTGCGCGCCATTCCGCGGCACTCCGGCATACCGCCCGTCATGACCAGAGCCGCCGAACACGCACAATGAAAAAGGGATGCCGCCGGCATCCCTTTTTCATTCTCCAGCCGCACCCTCAGTAGAGATTGGGTTCAGGCTCCAATTCGACGCCGAAACGCCGACGGACGTCCTCCTGGATACGCTCGGCCAATGCCCGGACCTGGGCACCAGTGGCGCCGCCATGGTTGACCAGGACCAGCGCCTGCTGCGCGTGTACCCCCACCGGGCCATCGCGGAAACCCTTCCAGCCACCCTTGTCGATGAGCCAGCCTGCAGCCAGCTTCAGCCGACCGTCCGCCTGCGGATAGCCGACCAGATCCGGGAAGGCCTGACGCAAGCGTTCGGCCTGCGCCGCATCCACCAGCGGGTTCTTGAAGAAGCTGCCGGCATTGCCCAATACGGCGGGGTCGGGCAGCTTCTCCCGGCGAATGGCGCAGATTACCCGGCTTACGTCCCTGGCCGTCGGACTGGCGATGCCCTCCTCCTCCAGGCGCTGGCGTACCGGCCCGTAGTCCAGGTGCAGCCTCTCCCGCCGCGTCAGGCGCAGGCGCACGCGGAGGATCAGCCAGCGATCCGGCTCCTGCTTGAACAGGCTATCGCGGTAGCCGAAACGGCAGGCCTGGCGATCGAACTCACGTAGGGTTCCATCCTGGCGATCCAGCGCCGTCAGACTGTCGAAGACGTCCTTCAGCTCTACGCCATAGGCGCCGATGTTCTGCATCGGCGCCGCACCCACGGTGCCGGGAATCAGACTGAGATTTTCCAGACCGGCCAGGCCCCGCTCCAGGCTCCATTGTACGAATGGGTCCCAGGCCTCGCCCGCCTCCGCCTCGACCAACACCGAATCCGCGGCATCGGAAACAATTCGCCGCCCCTGGCTGGCCATGCGCAAAACCAGCGCCTCGACGTCACGGGTCAGCAGCAGGTTGCTGCCACCACCGATCACCAGCAGCGGCAATCCACGCTCCCGAGCCAGGGCCAGGGCCTCGCGCACATCAGCCTCGTCCCGGGCGTGGGCCAGCAGGCGGGCGCGCACGTCGATGCTGAAGGTGTTATAGGGCTTCAGCGAGCAATGCTCTTGCAGTTCCAGGCTCACAGTCGCCCCTTGGCTTCGATCAACAGACGGTCGCAGGCATGTTCGATCAGGTCGAGGACCTGCTCGAAGCCTTCTTCGCCGCCATAGTAGGGATCGGGTACTTCGTCCCGCTCGGATCCGTAGCGACGCAGGAACAGATCCAGTTCGGCGGCACCGCGCCCGGCACGCAGGGTCTCGAGGTCAGCCAGGTTGGACAGGTCCATGGCCAGGATCAGGTCATGGCGGGAGAAATCCTCGATGCCGACCTGGCGTCCACGCAGTGCCGACAGGTCGTAGCCACGCCTTTGCGCGGCCAGGCGGGTGCGCTGGTCAGGCGCCTTGCCGACATGCCAGCCGGCGGTGCCGGCGGAATCGACATGGATACGGGAGGCCAGCCCGGCCTCCTCGACCTTGCGCCGGAACACGCCTTCGGCGGTGGGCGACCGGCAGATGTTGCCCAGGCAGACGAACAGGACGCGCATCAGCCCCCCAGCACGCGGCGAACGCGTTCGAGGTCTTCCGGCGTATCCACGCCCGGAAGCATGGTTTCGCGGGCATCGGCCACATGGATTCGCACCCCGTGCCAGAGCGCGCGCAATTGCTCGAGGCTTTCGGCGTTCTCCAGCCAGCACGGTCCCCAGGCGACGAAATCGGCAAGGAAACCCACGCGATAGGCGTAGATGCCGATGTGGCGACGATAGGGCACGCCCTCCGGCAGGCTGTCGCGATCGCGGGCGAAGGCGTCGCGAGCCCAGGGCAAGGGCGCACGACTGAAAGTCAGGGCCAGGCCGTCGATGTCGGTGGCGACCTTGACCACGTTCGGATTGAACAGCGCGGAGACCTCATGGATCGGCTCGGCCAGGGTAGCGATGGCGGCCTCCGGGTGCGCCGCCAGGTTGGCCGCCACCTGGTCGATGAGCGCCGGGGGGATCAGCGGCTCGTCGCCCTGGACGTTGACCACGATGGCATCGCTGGCCAGGCCGAGCCGGGAAGCGACTTCCTCCAGGCGATCGGTACCGGAGTTGTGCTCGGCACGCGTCAGCAGCGCCTCGGCGCCGAACCCCTGGCACGCCGCCAGGATGCGTTCGTCGTCGGTGGCGACGACCACGCGGCTGGCGGCGCTCTTGCGGGCCTGGTTCCAGACGCGCTGGATCATTGGCTGGCCGGCGATATCCTGCAATGGCTTGCCGGGCAGACGAGTGGAGGCGTAGCGGGCGGGAATGACGACAGTGAACGCCTGGGTCATTACTTGTCCAGCCGCTCGTCCACGTTCAGGGAGCGAGCCTCGCTCTCCAGCATCACCGGGATGCCGTCGCGGATCGGATAGGCCAGGCCGGCCTGCTTGCTGATCAGTTCGGTCTTGTCTTCGCTGAGCACCAGCGGGCCCTTGGTCAACGGGCAGGCAAGAATATCGAGGAGTTTCGGGTCCATGGCGGAGTCCTTCATACAATGGCGGCACGGCCGCCGGTCAGCGCGCCAGGAGATGCTCGAGTCGGGCGTCGAACCAGGCGACGAATGCAGGGGAAGGCACCGCATCGACCGCCAGGTACCACCAGTCGGCCGCTGCGAAAGCCCGGCATTTAACGGCATCCTTCTCGGTCATCAGCAGCGGCAGCGGCGGGCTGAACGCCAGTTCGGCCGCCGTGTAGGTCGCGTGATCCGGGAAGGCATGCGGAATCGCCCGCCAGTGTAGCGCCTCGAGCGTCCTGAAGAAACGCTGCGGATTGCCGATCCCGGCCAGGGCATGGACCTCCTGGCCCGCGGGAAAATGCTCCAGCGGTCGGCGCTCGCCGCTCTGCAGGTTGATCAGCGCAGTAGGCTGCAAGCGGAATGCGTAACCGCCGTCAGGATCCTCGTCGGCGCCGTTGTAAAGCAGCGCGTCGACGCTTTGCAGACGCTCCGCCGGTTCGCGCAACGGACCGGCCGGCAGGCAACGACCATTGCCGAGACCGCGCGCGGCATCGATCAGCACCAGCTCCAGATCGCGCGCCAGGCGATAGTGCTGCAAGCCATCGTCGCAGAGGACCAGGTCCAACTGCTCTTCGGCGAGCAGCGCCTGCAGGGCGCGCGGACGATCCGGGTCGATCATCAGCGGCACGCCGCTGCGCCGGACGATCATCAGCGGTTCGTCGCCGGCCTCCGCGGCGTCCTGCTCGGCCCGCACCCGCCACGGCGTGGTGGGCGGCCGGGCACCATAGCCGCGGCTGATCACGCCAACCCGCAAGCCGCGAGCCCTGCAGTGCTCGATCATCCAGAGGATCATCGGCGTCTTGCCGGTTCCGCCGACGGTGATGTTGCCTACCACCAGCACCGGCAGCGGCGCCCGATAGGCGGGCTTGCGCCCGGACAGGAAGTCCGCCCGGCGGCCGTTCGCCACCCGGCGATAGAGAGCCTCCAGCGGACGCAGCAACGCCAGCGCCGGATGCCCCTGGTACCAGGCGGCGAGCAGCCGCTCGGAGAACGACATCAGGGCTTGGCCGCCGTGTTCTCGACCGTGGTGATGCGCAGGTGGACGAAGCCCAGCTTGCCCGCTGCGTCCATCGCCGTGACCACCGACTGGTGGGTGGACTTGGCATCGGCGCTGATCACCACCGGCAGGTTGTTGTCGCCCGCCGATTCACGCTGCATCGCCGCCATCAGGGTGGCCAGGTCGCTCTTGGCCAGCGCCTGCCCGTTCAGGGCGTAGTGCCCCTCGGCATCCACCGAGAGTTCCAGTTGCTTCTGCTCGGTGCCGGCGGTTTCGCCGCTCTCCGCCGATGGCAGCTCGATGTTGAGCTGCTCGGGGCGGGTGAAGGTGGTACTGACCACGAAGAACAGCAGCAGGACGAAGATCACGTCGATCAGCGACGCCAGGTTGATGAAGACGTCTTCACGGGCGGCACCCGCCCGTCTGCGGCGGAATTTCACGCTTTGCCTTCCTCGACGTAGTCGACTTCACGATCGCCCTGCACCACTTCCACCAGCTTGATGGCCTCCTGCTCCATGGCGATCACCAGTTCGTCGACCCGCCGCAGCAGGTAGCGATGGAAGAACACCGCCGGAATCGCCACCAGCAGGCCGGCGGCGGTGGTGATCAATGCCTTGGAGATGCCCGCGGCGAGCATCGGCGAGTTGGCCATGCCGTTGTCCATGAAGGCGCCGAAGATCTGGATCATGCCGAACACCGTGCCCAGCAGGCCCAGCAGCGGCGCCATCGCGGCGATGGTGCCGAGGGCGTTGAGGTAGCGCTCCAGCTCGTGGATGACACCGGAAGCAGCCTCCTCGATGCACTCCTTCATGATCTCGCGGCCGTGCTTGGAGTTGGCCAGGCCGGCGGCGAGGATCTCTCCCAGCGGCGAGTTGGCGCGCAGGTCCTTGAGCTTCTGGGCGCTCAGTTGCTTGCCCTTGATCTGCTTCCACACCTGGCCGAGCAGCTCGGGCGGCGCGACGCGGCTCTTGCGCAGCGTCCACAGGCGCTCCGCGACGATGGCGGTGGCGGCGATCGAACTCAGAATGATCGGCAGCATCATCCAGCCGCCGGCTTGAACCAGTTCCCACACAGTGGCATATCCCCGAAAAAAAAGTGGCGCCACTCTAGCACAGCGACCCTTTTCCGCCGACCGCCACGGTTCTCATTTTTCCCGCCAGAAGTGCGCCGAATCACGCTCCCGGCGTGCGCCGCCACGGCTTCCGAGGAGAAACGTCAGGGCACCGTCGCGTGCCGTGTCGTGGACCTGCGCGGCGACCCTCGCGTAACGTTCCATCACTTCGCCATGGGGATGGCCGAAGGCGTTGCGCCAACCTCGCGAGACCAGCACATGGCGAGGCCGCGTACGCAACACGAAGGCGACTCCGGAGGAGCTGCGGCTGCCGTGATGCGGCGCCAGCAACCAGTCGACCCGCGGATCGGCCTGTCGCGCCAGCCAGGCATGCTCGGCCGCACGCGAGATGTCCCCGGTCAGCAGCAGGACTTCGCCATCGGCCTCGACCCTCAGCACGCAGGAGCGGTCGTTGCTGTCGCCGGCCTGCGCCCATGCCCACTGTTCGAAAACCACGCCATCCCAGGACCAGCGCCGCTCGTCGCAGCTGTCCGCGAACAACGGCGAAGGCAGGCGCGCGGGTTCGCCGCTGACCAGCCAACCCGGCGGGAATCGGGAAGCGACCGTAGGAGCACCGCCTGCATGGTCGTTGTCGGCATGGCTCAGCAACAGGCCGTCCAGGCGCCGCAGGTCCAGGCTGCGCAGCACCGGCACCACCACCCGCTCGCCCATGTCGAACGCCCCCTGCCGCGCACCGCTGTCATAGAGCAAGGCATGCTCCCGGGTACGCACCAGCACGGCCAGCCCCTGGCCGACGTCCAGCACCCGCACTTCCGCCCGCCCCCATTCGACAGGCGGCGATGACGGCAACAACGCCGGCAGTAGCAACGCGGCACCGAGGGCACGCAACGGCAAGCCAGCCGGCGCCAGCCAGCAGAGCGCGCCGAGCATGCCCAGCGCTACGCTCCAGGCCGCTGCGGCGGGTGGCTGCCACGCCTCGGCCAGGCCCGCCAGCAGGCCAAGTGCACGAAACAGCAGGTCCAGCGAAACGCCAGCGGCGCGAAGCAGCCCCTCGCCCAGCCCGGGCACCCATAGCAGCAGGCTCCCAGCCAGGGCCGGGGGCACTACCAGCAGTTCGATCCAAGGCACCGCCAGCAGGTTGGCCGGCGCTCCGCTCAGGCTCAACGGCAGGCCCAGCGCCAGCAGCGGCATCGCCAGCCCCAGCGCCATCCCCCACTG
>NZ_SCND01000320.1:0-6885 GCF_005503585.1 Pseudomonas sp. 2VD | reverse complement strand
GATCCGCGCGGCGCGCCGCCTCGCCGTCTGCCGGCAAGGCATCCGGGCGCGGGCCGGAGGGAAGGTCGCGGTCGGGCATCGGTGATGGGACGGCTGCACGAAAGCCGGCGCCGGGGCGGCGCCATGGGAATGCTGAGCAGCCCGCAAATGATAATGCTTATCATCAATACCGAGAAGCCGGCGACGACGAAACGCCTTGCGGGTCGCGCGCCGGGTTGCCCGGCGCGCCGCCCCTCACTTCACCAGGCGCGCATCCAGGCTGTTCTGCGCCAGGCGCCTGGCCTGCTCCTCGGTCATTCCCAGGCTCTGCTGCAAGGCATGGAAGTTCTCGGTGACATAGCCGCCGAAGTAGGCCGGGTCATCGGAGTTCACCGTCACCTTCACGCCGCGTTCGAGCATGTCGAGGATGGTGTGCTGGCTCATGTCGTCGAACACGCAGAGCTTGGTGTTGGACAGCGGGCAGACGGTCAGCGGGATCTGTTCGTCGATCAGCCGCCGCATCAGCCGCTCGTCCTCGAAGGCGCGCACGCCGTGGTCGATGCGCTCGACCTTGAGCAGGTCGAGGGCTTCCCAGATGTACTCGGGCGGCCCCTCTTCGCCGGCATGGGCGACGGTGAGGAAGCCTTCGCTGCGGGCGCGGTCGAAGACCCGCTGGAACTTGCTCGGCGGATGCCCGACTTCCGAGCTGTCGAGGCCGACGGCGATGAAGGCGTCGCGGAACGGCAGCGCCTGGTCGAGGGTTTTCTGCGCCTGTTCCTCGCTGAGGTGGCGGAGGAAGCTGAGGATCAGCCCATGGCGGATGCCCAGCAGCTTCTCGCCGTCCTGCAGCGCGGCGCGGATGCCGGCGAGCACCACCTCGAAGGGAATGCCGCGATCGGTGTGGGTCTGCGGGTCGAAGAACGGCTCGACGTGGACGACGTTCTGCGCCTTGCACTTCTGCAGGTAGGCCCAGGTCAGGTCGTAGAAGTCCTGCTCGGTGCGCAGCACGTCGGCGCCGGCGTAGTAGAGGTCGAGGAATTCCTGCAGGTTGTTGAAGGCGTAGGCCTTGCGCAGGGTCTCGACGTCGTTCCAGGGCAGGGCGATGCGGTTGCGCTCGGCGAGGGCGAACAGCAGCTCCGGCTCCAGGGTACCTTCCAGGTGCAGGTGCAGTTCGGCCTTGGGCAAGGCGTTGAGCCATTCGTACATGGGGTGGGTTCTCGATCAGGCTGGTCTTTGCCGGCAAGTTTAACCTGTCCCGGGAGTCAGGCCCGAGGGAAACCCGCGAGCCGCTCCCGCGCGCGACGGGCGGCTCAGGCCGTTTCGCCGCGCCGATAGGCATAGGTCTGCGCGAAGCGCGAGGTCAGCCACTCGCCACAGGTGGTCGGCGGATACTTCGGCGGGTTGTCCGCGTCGAAGCAGCCCGGCAGGCAGCGGATCTCGGTGTCCATGTGCGGTTCGGCGAAGAACGGCATGGAGTAGCGATGCACCCCGCGCGGGCTGATCACCCGGTGCGGGGTCGAGCGGTAACGGTCGTTGCTCCAGCGCGCCATCATGTCGCCGATGTTGACCACGAAGGTGCCGTCGATGGGCGGCGCGTCGATCCATTCGCCCTGGCGGTTCTGCACTTGCAGGCCACCGGCGGCGTCCTGGTAGAGCAGGGTCACGCAGCCGTAGTCGGTGTGCGCGCCGGCGCCGGGCTGGTCGGCGCTCTGCCGGGCGGCGGCCGGCGGATAGTGGATCAGGCGGAATACGCTGACCGGCTGCTCGAAGCGGCGGTCGAAGAAGTCCTCCTCGATCCCCAGGGCGATGGCCAGGGCGCGCAGCACGGTACGGGCCAGCGCCAGCATGTCGGCATAGTGTCCTTCCAGCAGGGCCTCCCAACCGGGCAGGTCGGGGTGTCGGTTGGGCCCGTAGAAGGACTTGCCGGCGCGCACGTCGGGATGCTCCGCCGGCAGGTGCAGGGCCATGTCGAAGGTCTCCTTGAAGTCGCTGGGCAACGCCGGGTCGAGCTGCTCGGTGGCGATCGCGCCATAGCCGCGATGGTTGCGGCTACGGGTGATATCGATCTTCAGCTTCTCTTCGACGGGCAGCGCGAAGAACTCCCGCGCCGCCGCCAACAGGGCTTCGAAGCGCGCGGCCGGCAACGGGTGTCCGGCGATGTAGAAGAAGCCCCACTCGCGGCAGGCCTGGTCGATCCGCCGCGCCACGTCGTTCCAGGCGCCACGGTCGGCGCCGTAGAGCGGGGCGATGTCGATGATGGGTAGACGGTCCAATCGCGCTCTCCTCGATGGGCCCTGTACGGAAAGTGCCTGCGCTCGGCGACTTTTTCCATACAAGGCCAGGGCTCACTTCGGCAGGTCGGCCTTGATGCCTTCCACGTAATAGTTCATCGACGCCAGGTCGGCATTGGTCGCGCTGACGCCGGCGGCGAAACGCTCCTTGCCGGACTGGTCGCGGATCGGCCCGGTGAAGGGGTGGAAGGCTCCGCTGCGGATCGACTCGATCAGCCTGCCCGCCTCTTCCCGCACCGGCGCCGGCAGCACCTCCTGGTTCAGCGGCAGGACCACCGTACTCTCGGCCAAGCCGCCCCAGAAGTCCTCGGATTTCCAGGTGCCGTCCATCACCGCCTGGGCCGAGCGGATATAGTGCGGGCCCCAGTCGTTGACGATCGAGGTGAGCACGGTCTTCGGACCGAAGTGCTGCATGTCCGAGGCGTAGCCCACAGCGTACACCCCGCGACGCTCGGCGGCCTGGATCGGCGCCGGGCTATCGGTGTGCTGGAACACCACGTCGACGCCCTGGTCGATCAGCGCGTTGGCCGCGTCGGCCTCCTTGCCCGGATCGAACCAGGTGCTCACCCACATCACCTTGAGTTCGGCCTGCGGGTCGTATTTGTCCAGCGCCAGCTGGATCGCGTTGATGTCGCGGATCACCTCGGGAATCGGAAACGAGGCGATGTAGCCGATCTTGTGGCTGCGGGTCATCTTCGCCGCGAGGAAGCCGCCGACGTAGCGTCCCTCGTAGGAGCGCGACAGGTAGGTGCCGAGGTTCCTGTCACGCTTGTAGCCGGTGGCGTGCTCGAAGGTCACCTTGGGAAACTGCCGGGCCACCTTGGCGGTGGGGTTCATGTAGCCGAAGGAGGTGGTGAAGACCAGGCCGTAGCCGTCTTTCGCCAGGTTGCGGATGACCCGCTCGGCGTCGGCGCCCTCGGCGACGTTCTCGACGAAGCTGGTCTTCACCTTGTCGCCGAAGTGCTCCACCAGTTCGCGGCGGCCCAGCTCGTGCTGGTAGGTCCAGCCGTGGTCGCCGACCGGGCCGACATAGACGAAGCCGATCTTCAGCGGTTCGGCGGCCTCGGCGGCGAGAGCGCAGGCGCCGAGGCCGAGGACGACGGCAAGGCGGCGCAGGACGGACATGCGGGATTGCGTGCGACGGTGTTTCATGGATGGGCGTGCTCCGGTGAGTGCAGGGTTGGCCATCGGGCGTGGCTTCGCGTTCAGCCCGCCCGCCGATGCAATTACCTGACCACCCGGACAACTCCGCTCAAGCCCGCGCTTCTGCGTGCCGCGCCATGCCGGCGCGGCTGCAGGACGGTGCAGCGCGCCATCGCTTGGTGCATGCCGGCGCCGCCACGATGGCGCTACCATGGGCGCTGGCTTTCCGTAACAAGGCACGCACGCGATGACCGCGATCTACCTGGCCGGGCCGGACGTCTTCCGCCCCGACGCCGAAGCCCATGGCGAAACCCTCAAGGCGCTCTGCGCCGAGTTCGGTTTCCTCGGCCTCTACCCGCTCGACCACGCCCTGCCCGCCGACATCCGCGAGCCAGCCGCACAGGCCGCCTGGATCTACCGCGCCAATGTCGGCCTGATCGAGCGCGCCGACTGCGTGCTGGCCAACCTCGAACCGTTCCGCGGCAGCGAGCCGGACAGCGGCACCGCCTTCGAAGTGGGTTACGCCCTGGCCCTGGGCAAGCCGGTATATGCCTACCTCAGCGATGCCGGCGCCTACGCCGAGCGCCTCGCCCGGCTGGCGCCGGAATGGCTCGGCGAGCACCCCGGCGAGGACCGCGACGGTTGGCAACTGGAGGGTTTCGGCCTGCCATTGAACCTGATGCTGGCGGTGCCTTCGCGGCTGGTCGCCGGCGGCCCGCGCGAGGCCCTGCGACGCCTCGCCGAGGAACTCGGCGGGAACGCCTGAAGCGCCCGCGCCGAGCGCCGGAAGAAGCACGCGAGCCGCCGCCTATCTGCTGACAGGTAGGCGCCGCCTGGCATGTCGCTTGCTGCCCATAATCCCCGGACAACAACGGCCCCCGCGCGGGGCGTCCGGCATCCTGGGGGGAGCATCCGATGAGCCGATCCAACGGTTCCAGCAGCCGTCGTACCTTCTTGCGCCTGGCGGCCCTGCTGCTGCCCGCCGGCGCCCTGCTCGGCAGCCTGCCGGGCGTACGCGCCGCGGCCAGACCGCGGAAACTCTATCTGGCCGGTCCCGACGTGTTCCGCGCCGACGCCGTCGCCCACGGCGAAGCGCTCAAGGCACTGTGCGCACGCTACGGCTTCGAAGGCCTCTACCCGCTGGACAACGCGCTGCCGAAACAGCTCGCCGAGCCGCGCGAACAGGCGGCCTGGATCTACCGCGCCAACATCGGCCTGATCGAACGCGCCGACGCGGTGCTGGCCAACCTGAACTTCTTCCGCGGCGCCGAGCCGGACAGCGGCACCGCCTTCGAGGTCGGCTACGCCACCGCTCTCGGCAAGCCGGTCTATGGCTACGTCGACGACGCCGGCAGCTACGCCGAGCGGATCCGCCGGCACGCCCCGGAGCTGGTCGGCGAGGATCCGACCCGCGACCGCGACGGCATGGCCCTGGAAGAGTTCGGCCTGCCGCTCAACCTGATGCTGGCGGTGCCCGGCAGGATCGTCGTCGGCGACGCCGAGCAGGCTCTCCGGCAACTCGCCGGGCAATCCCGCGGCTGAGTCCGACCCGTCCCACTCCAGGCAAGGACTTCCCATGCGCAAAGCCCTGCTGTGCTGTGCCGCCCCGCTGTGCGCGGCCGCCGCCTTCGGCGCCGAAAACAACGACGAGAACGCCGCCCGCGAAGGGCTCTGGAACAACCTGCACGTCTACCGCGCGTTCAACCAGCGCGGCGGCCCCTACCTGACCGACGACAGCTACCTGGAATGGGAGTTCGGCGGCCGCAAGGGGGTGCTCGACCTGTACGGCTACATCGACTACAAGAACCTCTTCGACGACGCCAGCTCGGACGTACCCGACGGCGAGAACTGGTTCGTCGACATCGAGCCGCGTCTCTCCATCGACCGCCTGCTCGGCCGCGACTTCTCCATCGGCCCGATCCGCGAATGGTTCGTCGCCTTCGACTACTACTACGCCGACGCGCGCCAGGGACCGGGGCTGAACGTGCTGTGGTCGGGCATCGGCACCAACACCGAGCTGCCCTGGCTGGGTACGGTGGGGCTCAATCTCTACGCGCGCTACATCGACAAGAACTACGGCGCGTCCAACGAGAACGCCTGGGACGGCTACGTCGCCCACATGAACTGGTTCAAGCCGCTGGCGCAGTTCGGCGGCAAGCGCTTCATCGCCTTCCAGGGCTTCTTCGACTACGAGTTCGGCTCGAAGCTGCCCGACAAGGACGATGCCTTCGAGCGCGAATACCGTACCGATAACGGCTTCCAGGCCTACCTCGGGCTCTGGTATCACACCGAACACTGGAAGTTCGGCTACGGCGCCAAGGTCTACCGCAACATGACCCAGTGGCGCGACGGCGAGCAACTGGACGGACGCCGCACCGACTCCAGCGGGATCGGCCACTACTTCAACGTCGGCTACGCGTTCTGAGCGCGGCGCCCACGCCGGGCGCCGCGGGAAGCCCGCTCAGGGCAGGCGGGCGATACGCTCGGTGAGCAGGTCGAAGAACCCCTGGGCATCGCCCTCGTTGATCCACTCGACGTTGGCCGGCTGCTTGAGGCCGCCGTACCAGTCGGCCACAGTCTGGCCGAAGGTGATGCCCTCGCGGCTGTCGACCTGCACGTTGATCCGCTTGCCCTTGAACAGCGAGGGCTTGAGCAGGTAGGCGACCACCGTGGCGTCGTGCACCGGGCCGCCCTTCAGGCCGTAGTACTTGATGTCGTACTGGACGTAGGCGTCGAGGATATCGGCGACGGTCTTGCCGGCTCGGTTGCCGAGGTTGCGCAGCTTGGCGATGCGCTCGGGGCTGGTGAGGATCTTGTGGGTCACGTCGAGCGGCAGCATGGTGATCGGCGCCCCGCTCTTGAGCACGATTTCCGCCGCGTGGGGGTCGGCGAAGATATTGAATTCGGCGGCCGGGGTGATGTTGCCGCCGTTGAAGTGGGCGCCGCCCATGATCACGATCTCGCGGATGCCCTTGACGATGTCCGGGGCCTGGGTCAGGGCCAGCGCGAGGTTGGTCTCCGGGCCGAGCATGGCCAGGGTCACGCTCTTCTCCGGCGCCGCGCGCAGGGTACGGATCAGGTAGTCCACCGCGTTGCCTTCGGCCAGCGGCTGCTTCGGCTCATGCACCTCGACGCCGGTGATGCCTTCGCTGCCGTGTACGTCGGCGGCGTAGATCGGCGTGCGCAGCAGCGGCCGCGGGGCGCCGGCGTAGACCGGGATATCCGGGCGCTTGCCCCACTCGCGGGCCAGCCGGGCGTTGCGCGCGGTCTTTTCCAGCGGCACGTTGCCGGCGACGGTGGTCAGCGCCTGGATCTTCAGCTCCTTCGGCGAGGCCATGGCGAACAGCAGGGCGATCACGTCGTCGGCGCCCGGGTCGGTGTCGATGATCAGGGTCCGCGGCGATTGCGCCGCCGCCGTTTCGGCAGCGGACAGAGGAAGGCTGGCGGGCATCAGCAGGGAGAGTCCTAGCAG
>NZ_SCND01000031.1:0-30399 GCF_005503585.1 Pseudomonas sp. 2VD | reverse complement strand
GAACCGCGGCGCCTATCTCGCCGAAGGCCTCGGCCATTGCAGCGCCTGCCACTCGCCGCGCAATGCGCTCGGCGCGGAAAAGTCCGGCAGCGCGCACTTCGCCGGCGGCGAGGCGGAGGGCTGGACCGCGCCAGCCTTGAACGCCAGTTCGCCGGCGCCCATCGCCTGGAGCGAGGAGGCCCTCTACGCCTACCTCCGCCACGGCTATTCGGCCTACCACGGGGTCGCCAGCGGGCCGATGGCGCCAGTGGTCGGCGAAGGCCTGGCCAAGCAGTCGGACGAGGACCTGCGGGCCCTGGCCCATTACCTTGCGTCCTACGCCGCTGCCCCGGCCGGGGAAACCGATCAGCAACAGGCGCAACGCCTCGACCGGCAGGGCTACGGCCGCGTGCAACCGCCCAGCGGCAGCGGCGCGCGCCTGTTCGCCGGGGCCTGCCTGGCCTGCCACCATGACGGCGACGGACCGCGCTTCTTCGGCGTGCGTCCATCCCTGGCGCTGAACAGCAATGTGCATGCGGACAGCCCGGACAACCTGCTGCGGATCATCCTCGACGGCATCCACAGCCCGGCCACCGGCGACCTCGGCTATATGCCCGGCATCCGCCATAGCCTCGACGACCGGCAAGTCGCCGCCCTGGCCAACTACCTGCGCGAGCGTTTCGCCGGCAAGCCCGCCTGGCCGGACCTCGCGGCCAAGGCGGCAAGCCTGCGCCAACAGGCGGCGCCCTGAAGCATGCGGCTCAGTTGGGCAAGCGCAGGGAGCGGGCGAAACAACCGGGGGTCTGGCCGAAATGACGCTGGAACAGGCTGATGAACGCCGAGGTGGAGTCGTAGCCAAGGTCGCTGGCCACCCGCGTCACGCTGGCGCCCTCCTCCAGCGCGGCGACCGCGTTGAGCAGACGCAGGCGCTGGCGCCACTCGCGAAACGACAACTGGGTCTGCTCACGGAACAGCCGCGCCAGGGTCCGTCGGGAAGCCCCCACCAGTCCCGCCCAATCCGAGATGCCGCGCGGATCGGCGGGATCCGCCTGTAGCGCGTCGGTGATCCGGCGCAAGCGCGGGTCGCCAGGCAACGGCAGGTTCAGCGGCGCCTCGCGAAGGCGCCCGACCTCATCGGCGACCACCTGCATGAGACGCTCGGCCTCGCCACCCGGCGGATATTCACGGGGAAATTCCGCCGCCCGCAGTAACAGTTCGCGCAGCAGGCCGGACACCTCCAGTACCCGGCAACCGCCGGGCAGCGAACGATCCAGGTAGAGACTGCGGAACAGCACAGGGTTGCAAGCCTCCGCGGCGTGCCGGACGCCCGGCGGAATCCACAGCGCCCGCTGCGCCGGCACCAGATAGCTGTGCCGCTCGGTGCTGGCGCGCAAGGTGCCGCTGGCGGCGTACATCAGTTGGCCCCAGGGGTGGTCGTGCATCTCCACCCGGTGCCCGGCGGGCATCTCGAAGGCGCGCAGATACACCGCGCAGGGCAGGCTGCGGAATCGCGGCAGGTCGCGTTCTTGTCCCGTTTGCGGCATCGGTTGTCCCCATCCGTCGAGTGAGCGGTGCGTGGCCGATGGTAGCGTGTGGCTCCCCATAGACAAACCGGAGCCACGCCATGAGCAGTCATCGCCCGCAACATCGCCTGTCCGTTCCCGATATCCAGCGCCGCAAGGGTGCCGGCAGCCTGGTGGCGCTGACCGCCTACAGCACGCCCATGGCCCGCCTCCTCGATCCGCACGCCGACCTGCTGCTGGTCGGCGATTCGCTGGGCATGGTGCTCTATGGCATGCCCAGTACCCTGGGAGTGAGCCTGGAGATGATGGTCGCCCACACCCTGGCGGTGATGCGCGGCAGCCGGCGCGCCTGCGTGGTGGCCGACTTGCCGTTCGCCAGCTACCAGGAATCGCCCCGACAGGCGTTCCGCAACGCCGCACGCCTGCTGGCCGACAGCGGCGCCCAGGCGGTGAAGCTGGAAGGCGGTGAGGAAATGGAAGAAACCGTGGACTTCCTGGTACGCCGTGGCATACCGGTGCTCGCCCATATCGGCCTGATGCCGCAGCAGGTCAACGCCATGGGCGGCTTCAAGGCCCAGGGGCGTGACCCGGAAAGCGCCGAACGGGTACGCCGCGACGGCCTCGCCATGCAGCGCGGCGGCGCCTTCGCGGTGGTCATCGAAGGCGTAGGCGAGCCGCTGGCCCGTCGCCTTAGCGAAGAACTGGCGATCCCCTGCATCGGTATCGGCGCCTCGCCGGCCTGCGACGGCCAGGTACTGGTCAGCGAGGACCTGCTCGGGCTAAGCGGCGAACAGGTACCGCGCTTCGTCGAACGCTACGCGCGCCTCGACCGGGAAATCGACGAGGCGGCCCGGCGCTTCGCCGAGGACGTGCGCGAAAGGCGCTTCCCCGAGGCCAGGCATTGCTTCGCCATGCGCGAGTGAGCCGGCGGTCTCAGGCGAAGACTTCCGCCAGCAGGTCATCCATCGCCTGGAAGGCACGCCGGGAGGTCCTGGCGTCATAGTGCATCTTGCCCGGCACCTTGGCGTTCGGATCGGTGAAGGAATGCACCGCGCCGCCGTAGCTGGTGAGCTGCCAGTCGACGCCGGCATCGGTCATCTCCCTGGCGAAGGCCGGCAACTGCTCGCGCGGCACCAGCGGATCGGAGGCGCCGTCGAGGACCAGTACCGCGCCCTTGATATTCCTGGCATGCGCCGGGTCCGGCGTATCCAGGGTGCCATGGAAGGACACGAAGGCCTTCAGCTCGGCGCCGTCGCGAGCCAGCTCCAGCGCGCAGCAACCGCCGAAGCAGAAACCGAAGGCGGCCTGGCGGGTCGTATCGACAGCCGCGAGCGCCTGTCCGCGCAAGGCCGCCAGCGCTGCCTGCATGCGCTTGCGCAGCAGGGCCCGGTCGTTCTTCAGCGGCATCATCGCCGCGCCCGCCTCGTCGCCGTTCTGCGGACGCACGTCCCTGCCGTAGAGGTCCGCCACCAGCACCACGTGCCCACGGCCAGCGACCTGCCGGGCGATGTCCAGCGCGGCGGCGCTCACGCCCATCCAGTTCGGCGCCATCAGCAGGCCCGGGCGCGGCCCCGCGTGGCTGGCGTCGTACACCAGTTGACCTTCGTACGGCTGCCCATCGATGTCGTAGGCGACCGGCTCTACACGAATCTCACTCATGGGTACTGCTCCTGCGAGAGTTGGAAAAGACAAAGCCCGCCGAAGCGGGCTTTGTCGGGGCTACTGCTTAAGCGGACAGCTCCACCAGCAGCTTGTTCAGTCGGCGTACGTAGGCGCCCGGATCCTTGAGGCTGTCCCCCGCGGCCAGGGCGGCCTGGTCGAAGAGAATATGCGACAGCTCGCCGAAGCGGTCCTCGTCCGGCTCCGCATCCAGCTTCTCGATCAGCGGATGCTGCGGGTTGATCTCGAAGATCGGCTTCGAGTCCGGCACTTTCTGCCCGCTGGCCTCGAGGATCTGGCGCATCTGCAGGCCAAGGTCCTGTTCGCCGATGGCGAGGATCGCCGGCGAATCGGTCAGGCGGTGGGAGACGCGGACTTCGCTGACCTGCTCGTCGAGCACCTTCTTCAGGCGCTCGATCAGGCCTTCCTTGCTCTTGGCGACTTCTTCCTGGGCCTTCTTGTCCTCTTCCGAGTCCAGGCTGCCCAGGTCCAGGTCGCCGCGGGCGACATCGACGAACTGCTTGCCGTCGAACTCCGGCAGGTAGCTCATCAGCCACTCGTCGATGCGATCGGTGAGCAGCAGCACCTCGATGCCCTTCTTGCGGAAGACTTCCAGGTGCGGGCTGTTCTTCACCTGCGAGTAGCTCTCGCCGGTGAGGTAGTAGATCTTGTCCTGGCCTTCCTTCATCCGACCGATGTAGTCGGCCAGCGCTACGCTCTGCTCGCCCGAATCGTCGCCGGTGGAGGCGAAGCGCAGCAGGCCAGCGATCTTCTCCTTGTTGCCGAAGTCTTCCGCCGGGCCTTCCTTGAGGACCTGGCCGAAGTTCTTCCAGAAGGTCTTGTACTGCTCCGGCTCGTTCTTCGCCAGCTTCTCCAGCATGTCCAGCACGCGCTTGGTCAACGCCGACTTCATCGAGTCGATCACCGGATCCTTCTGCAGGATTTCCCGGGAGACGTTCAGCGACAGGTCGTTGGAGTCGACCACACCCTTGATGAAGCGCAGGTACAGCGGCAGGAACTCGTCGGCCTGGTCCATGATGAACACGCGCTGTACGTACAGCTTCAGGCCTCGCGGCGCTTCGCGATGGTACAGGTCGAACGGCGCACGGCCCGGCACGTAGAGCAGCGAGGTGTATTCCAGCTTGCCTTCGACCTTGTTGTGGCTCCAGCTCAGCGGGTTCTCGAAGTCATGGGCGACGTGCTTGTAGAACTCCTGGTATTCCTCGTCCTTCACCTCGGCGCGCGGACGGGTCCACAGCGCGCTGGCGCGGTTGACCGTTTCCCATTCCGGCTCGGCCGGCTTGTCGGCCTCTTCGCCGTGGAATTCCTTGGGTAGCTCGATCGGCAAAGCGATGTGATCGGAGTATTTCTTGATCACGTTGCGCAGGCGCCAGCCATCGGCGAACTCCTCCTCGCCCTTTTTCAGGTGGAGGACGATGCGGGTGCCGCGCTCGGGCTTGTCGATGGTGGCGACGTCGAACTCGCCCTCGCCCTTCGACGACCAGTGCACGCCTTCGCTGGCCGGCTGGCCGGCGCGACGGGAGTAGACGTCGACCTTGTCGGCGACGATGAAGGCGCTGTAGAAACCGACGCCGAACTGGCCGATCAGGTGCGAATCCTTCTTCTGGTCGCCAGACAAGTTCTTCAGGAAGTCGGCGGTCCCGGACTTGGCGATGGTGCCCAGGTGAGTCACCACATCCTCGCGGCTCATGCCGATGCCGTTGTCTTCCAGGGTGACGGTGTTGGCTTCCTTGTCGAAGCTGACGCGGATCTTCAGCTCGGCGCCGCCCTCGAGCAGCTCGGGATTGGCCAGGGCTTCGAAACGCAGCTTGTCGGCGGCGTCCGAGGCGTTGGAAATCAGCTCGCGGAGGAAGATTTCCTTGTTCGAATAGAGAGAATGAATCATCAGGTGAAGCAGTTGCTTCACTTCAGTCTGAAAGCCCAGTGTCTCTTTTTGGGTTTCCACGCTCATCGCTCCAAGCTCCATCAATGACATAAGCCGCGTACCACGGCGGATGTCCCCTAGGTGGGGCCTTCTTCCGGCTTTTCAAGCGCTTATGCGAAAAAACCGCGCACCGTCGTGCGACGACTAGCGTTCGAGCAGTTCGAGACGGGCGATCTCCGCCGGGCGCAACAGGTAGCTCGCCTCCCCCGCACCGGGCATTTCCCGGCGGATCACCAGGCGCCCCTCGCTGTCGAGGCCGGTGAAACGGCCCACGGCGATACGCCCGCGTACCGTAGTGGCCTTGACCAGGCGCTGGCTGTAGCGCTGCGGTTCGACCTGGACCAGCTCCAGGTCGAGGGTGGCGTTGCCCGGCGCCGGCAGCGCCTGCGGCTCGGGCGGCGCCGCCGCGGCCACGGTCGCAGGCTCCGCCGGCAAGGCGGGGAACGCGTCGCCGCGCACCGTCCACTCCCGCCGGGCGTTCTTCTCCAGCGTCAGCTCCAGCACCTGAGTCTGGCCGGCCACCAGGGCCTCGATACGCAGCGGCCGCGCATGGCTGGCCGCGCGCCAGGACGGCGCCCGCACGAGGCTGACGTCGCGGCTGGCGAAGCGTCGCTGCAGATAGTCGCGCAAGACCAGGGCCAGGGTATCGTCGGAGTCGTAGCCCAGGTCGACCTTGCCGTGCCGATAGCGCAGCCGGTCGGTATACAGCTCGACGTGGCCGCTGAGGGTGGTCCGGTAGTCGCTCGGCAGGCTCAGGTGGAACTCGCCCTCCAGGCGGTTCGGCGCCTTGGGCCGCAGGTCCAGGTGCAAGGTATAGCCACGCAGGAGACGACGCGCCTCGGGCAGGTCCTGCTCCGGTTGCAGCCAGCTCAGCTCGACTTCTGGCAACGCGCCGCCGTCCTCGGGCAGCACGTCCAGGCGCAGCGCCCCGAGCGGCTGTGCCGGAAGGCGGATCTGCAGCTCGCGCTGGGCGTAGAAATCGTGCCCCTGGCGCAGGCTCAGCACGCCGCCGATCAACTCGCCGCTCTGCGGCGCGAAAGGCTTGCCGTTGAACTCCCCGCTGAGCGCGATGGCCAGTTCCGCCGGCGGCCTGGCCTCCGGCTTCAGCCAGCGCAGGCTGAGGATCGCCTCCAGTCGCGCAGCGTCGTGACTGGCCAGCAGCGCCAGGCCGACCACCAGCGGGATGCAACCCAGCGCGGCCAGCCCGACGCCCTTGCGCGCCGTACGCCAGTGCACGCCGATATAGGCCAGTGCCACCGGCGGGAAAAGGCTGCCGTAACCCCACAGCAGACCGGTACCGAAGGCCAGGACGATGACCCAGATATAGCCGGCGACCATCAGCAGCAGGCCGCCCAGAATCAGCAAGGCATCCATCGCGATATCCTCAGCCCACTTTCCGCAGCGTACGGCTCACGGCTCGTCCACCTTGAAATGCGCCCGCGCGGTGGCGATGGGCTCGCCCTGGGTGGTCTGCCAGGCGTTGATCGCGACGTTCGCCACCCGCCGCCCCTGGCGCCATACCTGGCATTGCGCGTAGGTATCGCGGAAGTGCCCGGCACGCAGGTAGTCGATGGAGAAATCGATGATCTTCGGCAGGTGCGGAATGCTCATGAAGGTCAGCAGGTGCAACATCGCCGCATGCTCCATGAAGCCGGCGATCACGCCGCCATGGATGGCCGGCAGGGTCGGGTTGCCGATGTTGTCCTTGTTCGCCGGCAGGCGGAAGACCATGTCGTCGCCCAGGCGCAGGCATTCGATGCCGAGCAGCTTGGCGTACGGGATCAGCTCCACCAGCGGGCTGTAGTCGTTGTTCCGGCGCGCGTCGCGGACCAGTTGCTCGAGGCTGGTCGGGCTCATGCCGCACCTCCCTGCGCGGCCGGCCTGGCCGCCCCGGAGCGAGCCGAACCGCCCATGCGCATGAAGGCGCCGACGACATGGGCGATGGGCTGGCCCGGATCGTCCTGGTAGGCGAAGCCGCGGGTGAAGATCACGTTCGGCGTGACCCGGTAGCACTCGGCGAAGCCATAGACATCCTTGTGCGGTTCGGCGGGATGCATATAGTCGATGCGCAGGTCGAGCGTCGGGCAGATCTCGAAGTCCGGCAGCACGCAGACCGTGGAAATACCGCAGGTGGTGTCCATCAGGGTGGTGATCGCGCCGCCGTGGACGACCCCGCTTTCCGGGTTGCCGATGATCGCCTGGCTGTAGGGCAGGCGCAGGGTCAGTCCTTTCTCGTCGGCGGCCTCGACCGTCAACCCCAGCACCTGGCAATGACGCAAGGCCGAGAGAAAGCGCCGGGCGCGCTCGAGGAGAGGATTTTCCGACATGACGGCGACCTTGCTGGGAGTTTTCTGGAGGGCGAATCATACCCTGCCGCCAAAGCCCCGGCAGCCGGGGTTTTGGACATAACGATCGAAATAGTCGAAGTGTGTGGAACTTCACGCCAGCGCAAATGTTCAAAGGGCTACAACGAGGAAAGCCGCACATGGAGGCTAAACGATGAAAAAGACCGTAACTCTTGCCCTGCTGCTCGCTGCCAGCCTTGGCCTGGCCGCTTGCGACAAGAAAGAGGAAGACAAGGCAGCGGCCCCGGCAGCTCCGGCTACCGAGACCCAGCCGAGCGCTCCGGCTACTCCCCCTGCCGAGCCCAGCGCCCCGGCGCCGTCGAGCGACACTCCGGCAACCCCGCAGACTCCGGCACCGACTCCGGAGCAACCGCAACAGAACCAGCAATAAGTTCTCGTTGACGTACCCTGAAAGAGCCCGCGCAAGCGGGCTTTTTCATGCCCGGGATTCAGCCTCTGGGCACCTCGCCCTCGCCTTCCCGCGGGCTTTCGGCGATTGCGGTCTCGGTGTAGACCATCACCTCCAGCACGTCCGAATGGAACTCGCGGCGATACAGGACCAGCACCACGCCGGCCGTCACCAGCATGAAGAACCAGGAGTTGATGAACCAGGCGAGCATGGCCAGGCCGAAATAGTACGAGCGCAAGCCGAAGTTGAACTGGTTGGCCGCCAGCGAGATGACCCGGGCGGCACGCTCGGCAAAGGATTTGCGCTCCAGCTCGCCGACGTTGCGCTCGCCGATCATCGGTGCCGAGCCGACCAGGATCGCCGCGAAGTTGTACTGGCGCATGCACCAGCTGAAGGTGAAGAAGGCATAGACGAAGACCACTGCCAGGCACAGCAGCTTCAGTTCCGACAGTCCCCGGCTGGCCTCCTCCACGAACGGCAGGTCGGCCAGTACCGAGACGGCGCGATCGGTGGAGCCCAGCAGGGTGAGGATGCCGGCGAGGATGATCAGCGTGCTGGAAGCGAAGAACGACGCGTTGCGCTCCAGGTTGCCGATCACGCTGGCGTCGGCGATACGGTTGTCACGCAGCAGCAGCCGGCGCATCCAGTCCTCCCGGTAGAGGTGCAGGACGCTGGCCAGGCAAGCGGTGTCGCGGCCCTTCCAGGTGGCGTAGCGGGTGTAGCCCACCCAGCAGAACAGGAACCAGAGCGCCGCCAGCAGGTGTTGCGGCAGGTGCCCGTTGAAAATGCCGAGTTCGGCGGTCATGAAAACTCCCTCTTGAGCCGGCCGGGAATCGCCCCGCCGTTGTTTCGCGCCGTTGGGACGCCGCTCGCCGCGGCCAGGACACGACTTTCGTCGGCTCATGAAAAAGGCCGCCCGGAGGCGGCCTTCCTGGGGTTCGCCTGACGTCTCAGGCGACCGCTTCGCGCGGCTTGCCCAGCAGCCGATCGCAAACGACTGCCAGGACCAGCGCAATGGATACCGGCAGCAGCCAGCCAAGGCTCTGATCGGCGAGCGGGAGCTTGGCGAAGACGTCCGGCACCCACCCGTTCAGCTTGGCCGCCCCCAGCCCGTCGACGATGCCGAAGAGCAGCGCGACGATCATCACCGGCACAAACACCCGCGGGGCCGACACCCAGAGCCGGTCGAACAGGCTCAGGGCGATCAGCACGATGGCGAGCGGATAGAGTCCCACCAGAACCGGTACCGAAAGGCTGATCAACTGGGTCAGTCCCTGGTTGGCGACCAGCAGGCTGAACAGCGAGAACACGATCACCACCGTCTTGTACGAAACCGGCAGCAGGTCGCTGAAGAACTCGCCGCACGCCGTGATCAGCCCTACCGCCGTGGTCAGGCAGGCCAGGGTGATGACCACCGCCAGCAGCAGGCTGCCGGAAACGCCAAAGGTCTGCTGCACATAGGCGGTGAGGATCTGTACGCCATTCTGGGCGTCGCCGGCGATGCCCTGGCTGGTGGCGCCAAGATAGAACAGCGCCAGGTAGACCAGGGACAGGCCGGTGGCGGCGATGACCCCGGCGATCATGGAATAGCGCGTGACCAGCCGGCTGTCGCTGATGCCGCGGTCGCGAATGGCGGTGGCGATGACGATACCGAAGACCAGGGCACCGAGGGTATCCATGGTCAGGTAGCCCTGCAGGAAGCCCTGCACCAGGGGCGCGCTCTGGTACTCGCCGGAACTGCTGCCGATCGCTCCCGCCGGCGCGAAGATCGCCGCGCCGCCAAGGACCAGCAGGGCCGACAGCAGCACCGGCGTGATGACCTTTCCGACCCGGTCGACAAGGCGACCCGGGTTCAGCACCAGGAACAGAACCACGGAGAAGTAAGCGACGGTATAGACGAGCAACGGCGCGCCGCCGTCCCCGGTGAAGGGCGCGACGCCCATCTCGAAGGACACCACGGCTGTACGCGGGGTGGCGAACAGCGGGCCGATGGCAAGATAGACGGCGATGGCGAACGCCACTCCCGCGCGCCGCCCGATCGGCTGGGTCAGGCGGCCAATACCGCCTCCGACCCGGGCCAGGGCGACCACCGTCAGCAACGGCAGGCCGACACCGGTAAGGAGGAAGCCGAAAGCCGCGCTCCATACGTGTTCGCCCGCCGCCATGCCGGCACTGGGAGGAAAGATGATGTTACCCGCGCCGAGAAAAAGCGCGAACGTCATGAAGCCAAGGGCGAGCAGGTCGAACCCTTTCAAATGAGTCATAGGAGGATGTACCACTGGCAGAAGTCTCGGTTGTTCGGGGTTTCCCTTTGGGGGTGTTAGGAAACATCGTCCTTCCGGATGAGGAGGACCGGTCAAGCCGCCCGACCCCTTTTGAGGGCCATGTGGCGCTATAGCTGCAGGCGCGCTGGCCTGCGGGATGATGCGTGGCGCGCCCGGGGTTTTGTCGGACACGAACCGTTGGCAATGATAGCGCATCGCGGCAACATTCGTTTGACGGATGCGATAGAACGACGAAGGCCACCGCTGTGAGGCGGTGGCCTTCGTCCTGGAACTCAGAAAACCCGGGAAATCAGGCCTTCTTCACTTCCCAACCGGTCAGCTCGGCCAGGGCCTTGCCGATGTCGGCCAGGGAACGCACGGTCTTCACACCGGCGTCCTGCAGGGCGGCGAACTTCTCGTCCGCAGTGCCCTTGCCGCCGGAGATGATGGCACCGGCGTGGCCCATGCGCTTGCCCGGAGGGGCAGTCACGCCAGCGATGTAGGACACCACCGGCTTGGTCACGTTGGCCTTGATGAAGGCCGCGGCTTCTTCTTCAGCGGAACCACCGATCTCGCCGATCATGACGATGGCTTCGGTCTGCGGATCTTCCTGGAACAGCTTCAGGATGTCGATGAAGTTGGAGCCCGGGATCGGGTCGCCGCCGATGCCCACGCAGGTGGACTGGCCGAAGCCGGCGTCGGTGGTCTGCTTCACGGCTTCGTAGGTCAGGGTGCCGGAACGCGACACGATGCCTACCTTGCCCGGCAGGTGGATGTGACCCGGCATGATGCCGATCTTGCACTCGCCGGGAGTGATCACGCCCGGGCAGTTCGGGCCGATCAGGCGTACGCCCAGCTCGTCGCACTTGACCTTGGCGTCCAGCATGTCGAGGGTCGGGATGCCTTCGGTGATGCAGACGATCAGCTTGATGCCGCCGAATGCCGCTTCCAGGATCGAGTCCTTGCAGAACGGAGCCGGAACGTAGATGACCGAGGCTTCGGCGCCGGTAGCTTCCACGGCTTCCTTGACGGTGTTGAACACCGGCAGGCCGAGGTGGGTGGTGCCGCCCTTGCCGGGGGTCACGCCGCCGACCATCTTGGTGCCGTAGGCGATGGCCTGTTCGGAGTGGAAGGTGCCCTGGCTACCGGTGAAGCCTTGGCAGATGACTTTGGTGTCTTTGTTGATCAGGACGCTCATTACTTACCCTCCGCGGCCTTGACGACTTGCTGGGCAGCGTCGGTCAGGCTGGTTGCCGCGATGATGTTCAGGCCGCTTTCGGCCAGGACCTTGGCACCCAGTTCAGCGTTGTTGCCTTCCAGGCGGACGACAACCGGAACCTTCACGCCGACTTCTTTGACGGCGCCGATGATGCCTTCGGCGATCATGTCGCAACGCACGATGCCGCCGAAGATGTTCACCAGGACAGCCTTCACGTTGCTGTCGGACAGGATGATCTTGAACGCTTCGGTCACGCGCTCCTTGGTCGCACCGCCGCCAACGTCGAGGAAGTTGGCCGGCTTGCCGCCGTGCAGGTTGACGATGTCCATGGTACCCATGGCCAGGCCGGCGCCGTTGACCATGCAGCCGATGTTGCCTTCCAGCGCGACGTAGTTCAGCTCCCACTTCTGCGCATGGGCTTCACGGGCGTCGTCCTGGGACGGGTCGTGCATGGCGCGCAGCTTCGGCTGACGGTACAGGGCGTTGCTGTCGATATTGATCTTGGCATCCAGGCAGTGCAGGTTGCCATCTTTCTTGATCACCAGCGGGTTCACTTCCAGCAGGGCCAGGTCGTAGTCCTGGAACAGCTTCGCCAGGCCGACGAAGATATGGGTGAACTGCTTGATCTGGTCGCCCTTCAGGCCCAGCTGGAAGGCCAGCTCGCGGCCCTGGTACGGCTGCGCGCCGACCAGCGGGTCGATGGTGGCCTTGAGGATCTTCTCGGGAGTGTCGTGGGCGACCTTCTCGATGTCCACGCCACCTTCGGTGGAAGCCATGAACACGATGCGGCGGCTGGAACGATCGACGACGGCGCCGAGGTACAGCTCCTTGTCGATGTCGGTGCAGGACTCCACCAGGATCTTGCTGACCGGCTGGCCGTTGGCGTCGGTCTGGTAGGTCACCAGGTTCTTGCCCAGCCACTGCTGGGCGAACGCCTTGGCGTCCTCTTTGCTCTTCACCAGCTTCACACCGCCCGCTTTACCGCGGCCGCCGGCGTGCACCTGAGCTTTGACGACCCACTCGCTGCCGCCGATCTTGTCGCAGGCTTCTGCGGCCTCTTCGGGGGTGTCTACGGCAAAGCCCTTGGATACAGGCAGGCCGTATTCAGCGAACAGCTGCTTACCCTGATATTCGTGGAGATTCATGCTTGTCTACCGTTATTCGTCTAGGTATTGCGCATTTCGGCGGAGCGCTCGTGGCACCCCACCACCTGTGACCGTCGCTTCGCGAACCACCCGGCTCGCGAAAAAACAGTCCGGCGGCATACGCCCGCGGCCACCTCGCAACGGTCGCCGGCGCTCACCCGCCGTGGTTCTTCTGAAAGTCTGCCGCCTGCGTCATCCCGACGCAGGCGGCAAACCGTGGATTCTACAGAACCCGGACCCGACAAGGCCAGGAACCTGTCCTGGCCTGACGGACGACGCGTCCCGCGTCGCTGTGACGCCCCTGGCGTGAACCGGGGCGTCGGATCACTCAGCGCTTCTTGCGGTTGGCGATGTGGATGGCATGGCCATTCACCGCCAGGGCAGCTTCGTGCAGGGCCTCAGACAGCGTCGGGTGGGAGAAGACCATCATGCCCAGGTCTTCGGCGCTGGTGCCGAATTCCATGCCGATCGCGCCTTGCTGTACCAGCTCGGCGGCGCTCGGGCCGATCACGTGGACGCCCAGGACGCGGTCGGTCTTCGCATCGGCGATGACCTTGACCAGGCCGGTGGTGTCGTTGGCAGCCATCGCGCGACCGCTGGCGGCGAACGGGAAGGTGCCGACGTTGACTTCGACGCCCTCGGCCTTGAGGGTCTGCTCGGTCTTGCCGACCCAAGCGATTTCCGGGTGGGTGTAGATGACCGACGGGATCAGGTCGTAGTTCATCTGCGCCTTGTGGCCGGCGATGCGCTCGGCGACCATCACGCCCTCTTCCGAGGCCTTGTGCGCGAGCATCGCGCCGCGAACCACGTCACCGATGGCGAAGACGCCCGGAACGCTGGTCTTGCAGTGGTCGTCGACGTAGATGAAGCCACGCTCGTCCAGGGTCACGCCGCTGTCGGCGGCCAGCAGGTCGGTGGTCACCGGGCGACGGCCGACCGCGACGATCAGCTTGTCGAAGGTTTCCTTCTGCTCGCCGTTGGCATCGGTGAAGGTCACGGTGACCTGCTTCTTCTTCACTTCCGAAGCGGTCACGCGGGCGCCCAGGCGAATGTTCAGGCCTTGCTTGGTCAGGACCTTCAGGGCTTCCTTGGCGATCTGCTCGTCGGCAGCCGGGAGGAACTTGTCCAGGGCTTCCAGCACGGTCACCTCGGCACCCAGGCGGGCCCATACCGAACCCAGCTCCAGGCCAATGACGCCGGCGCCGATCACACCCAGCTTCTTCGGCACGGCCTGGAATTCCAGGGCGCCGGTGGAGTCGACGATGATGTCGTCGGTCAGCGGGGCCGGCGGGATCTCCACCGGGCGGGAGCCGGAAGCGATGATCACGTTCTCGGCTTCCAGGACCTGGGTCTTGCCGTCCAGACCGGTCACTTCCACCTGCTTGTTGGCCAGCAGCTTGCCGTGGCCTTCGAAGGAGGTCACGCCGTTGGCCTTGAACAGGGTAGCGATGCCGCCGGTCAGGTTCTTGACGATGTTGGCCTTGCGCGCAACCATCGCCGGAACGTCGATGGTGACGCCCTTGGCTTCGATACCATGGACTTTGAAGGCCTCTTTGGCCTCATGGTACTTGTAGGAGCTGTCCAGCAGCGCCTTGGACGGGATGCAGCCAACGTTCAGGCAGGTACCGCCGAGCGCCACCTTGCCTTCCTTGCCGATGTACTTCTCGATGCAGGCGGTCTTCAGGCCCAGCTGGGCAGCGCGGATGGCGGCAACGTAACCGCCGGGGCCGGCACCAATCACTACCACGTCGAATTTCTGGCTCATATCTCAATCCTTATTCGGGTGAAACCGGACGGCCCCACGAGGGGGCCGCCGTGAAGAGAAACGCTAAATCAGACGTCCAGCAGCAGGCGAGCCGGATCTTCCAGCAGGTCCTTGATCGCCACCAGGAAGCTCACCGCTTCCTTGCCGTCGATCAGACGGTGGTCGTAGGACAGCGCCAGATACATCATCGGCAGGATCACCACCTGGCCGTTCACGGCCATCGGGCGCTCCTGGATCTTGTGCATGCCGAGGATGGCGGTCTGCGGCGGGTTGACGATCGGGGTCGACAGCAGGGAACCGAACACGCCACCGTTGGAGATGGTGAAGGTGCCGCCGGTCATGTCTTCGATGGTCAGCTTGCCTTCCTTCGCCTTCTTGCCGAAGTTGGCGATGCCGCCCTCGATCTCGGCCAGGCTCATGAACTCGGCGTTACGCAGTACCGGAACCACCAGGCCGCGGTCGCTGGAAACGGCAACGCCGATGTCCTGGTAGCCGTGGTAGACGATGTCGTTGCCGTCGATGGAAGCGTTGACCCCCGGGAAGCGCTTCAGCGCCTCGGTGGCGGCCTTGACGAAGAAGGACATGAAGCCCAGGCGCACGCCGTTGTGCTTCTTCTCGAACAGGTCCTTGTACTTCGAACGCAGGTCCATGATCGGCTTCATGTTGACCTCGTTGAAGGTGGTCAGCATGGCCATGGCGGACTGCGCCTCGACCAGGCGCTCGGCGACCTTGGCCCGCAGGCGGGTCATCGGCACACGCTTCTCGACACGGTCGCCGGCGGCGAAGATCGGCGCCTCGGCAGCCGGGGCGGCAGGCTTGGCCGGGGCGGCCGGGGCGTTCTTCTTCGCTTCGACCGCAGCGACCACGTCTTCCTTGGTCACGCGACCGCCCTTGCCGGTGCCGGCGATGCTGTTCGGATCGATACCGGCCTCCTCGGCCAGCTTGCGCGCGGCCGGGGACAGGATGGCGTCGTCGCCGCCAGCGGCGGCCGGAGCGGCGGCCTGGGCAGCCGGAGCGGCGGCGGGCGCAGCGGCAGCCGGAGCGGCCGGAGCGGCGGCGCCGCCTTCGTTCAGCTTGCCGAGCAGCTCGTTGCTCAGAACGGTGTCGCCTTCGTTCTTGATGATCTCGGCCAGCACGCCGTCAGCCTCGGCGAGAACCTCGATGACCACCTTGTCGGTCTCGATGTCGACGATCAGTTCGTCGCGCTTGACCGCTTCGCCCGGCTTCTTGTGCCAGGTGGCGACGGTGCCGTCGGCGACCGATTCCGGGAAGGTTGGGGCTTTGATTTCGATAGCCATTGTGTGCGTTTCCTTAAATTCGGTTTCTTCAGCGCGTAGGCGTTAAACAGTAAAGGCGTCTTGCAGCAGTTTTTCCTGCTGCTCGGCGTGCATCGAGGCGTAGCCGCAAGCCGGAGCAGCGGAGCCTTCGCGGCCGGCGTACTCGAGATTGAGGCCCTTCTTGTGCGCGGCGATGACACGACGCATGTGATGCTGGCTGCAGAACCAGGCGCCCTGGTTCATCGGCTCTTCCTGGCACCAGACGATGTGCTTGAGGTTCTTGTAGGGAGCCAGAACTTCCGCCAGGTCGTCTTCCGGGAACGGATACAGCTGCTCGATACGGACGATCGCGGTATCTTCGCGGCCTTCCGCGCGACGCTTCTCCAGCAGGTCGTAGTACACCTTGCCGCTGCACAGCACGACGCGGTCGACCTTCTTCGGATCCAGGCTGTCGATTTCCGGGATCACGGTCTGGAAGGAACCGTTGGCCAGATCTTCCAGGGTCGAGATGGCGAGCTTGTGACGCAGCAGGGACTTCGGCGTCATCACCACCAGCGGCTTGCGCAGCGGGCGGATCACCTGACGGCGGAGCATGTGGTAGACCTGAGCCGGGGTGGTCGGCACGCAGACCTGGATGTTCTGCTCGGCGCAGAGCTGCAGGTAGCGCTCCAGGCGCGCGGAGGAGTGTTCCGGACCCTGCCCCTCATAGCCGTGCGGCAGCAGCATGGTCAGGCCGCAGAGTCGGCCCCATTTGCTTTCGCCACTGGTGATGAACTGGTCGATGACCACCTGGGCGCCGTTGGCGAAGTCGCCGAACTGGGCTTCCCAGATCACCAGCGAATTCGGCGTGGTGGTGGCGAAACCGTATTCGAACGCCAGCACGGCCTCTTCCGAAAGGAAGGAATCGTAGATATCCAGGCGCGGCTGGCCATCGAACAGATTGGCCAGCGGTACGTAGACCGAGTCGTCCTTCTGGTTGTGCAGCACCGCGTGACGGTGCGAGAAGGTGCCACGGCCGACGTCCTGGCCGGTCATCCGTACCGGATGGCCTTCGAACAGCAGGGTCGCGTAGGCCAGGGTCTCGGCGAAGCCCCAGTTGATCGGCAGGCCACCGGCCGCCATCTTCTGGCGATCTTCGTAGATCTTCGAAACCTGGCGCTGAACCACGAAGCCTTCCGGCACTTCCAGCATCTTGCTGGACAGTTCCTGCAGGGTCTTCAGGTCGAAGCGGGTGTCGTGACGCGCGGTCCAGGCATGGCCCAGGTACGGACGCCAGTCGACGAACAGTTCCTTGTTGGGCTCCTTGACCAGGCTCTTCACCACGTGCAGGCCGTTGTCCAGGGCATCGCGGTAGTCGTCGATCTTCGACTGAACCTGCTCGGCGCTGAGCACGCCGGCGTTCACCAGAGCATCGGCGTACAGCTCGCGGGTAGTACGCTGCTTGGCGATCTGCTGGTACATCAGCGGCTGGGTGCCGCTCGGCTCGTCCGCCTCGTTGTGGCCGCGGCGACGGTAGCAGACCAGGTCGATGACCACGTCACGCTTGAACTGCATGCGATAGTCGACGGCCAGCTGGGTGACGAACAGCACGGCTTCGGGATCGTCGCCGTTGACGTGGAAGATCGGCGCCTGAATCATCTTCGCCACGTCGGTGGCGTACTCGGTGGAACGCGCATCGTCCTGGCGGCTGGTGGTGAAGCCGACCTGGTTGTTGATCACCAGGTGGATGGTGCCACCGGTCTTGTAGGCGCGGGTCTGCGACATCTGGAAGGTTTCCATGACCACGCCCTGCCCCGCGAAGGCGGCATCACCGTGGATGGAAATCGGTACCACCTTGTCGCCGGAGCTGTCCTTGCGGCGGTCCTGGCGGGCACGAACGGAACCCTCGACCACCGGGGAAACGATTTCCAGGTGGGACGGGTTGAACGCCAGCGCCAAGTGGACTTCGCCGCCGCTGGTCATCACGTTCGAGGAGAAGCCCTGGTGGTACTTCACGTCACCGGAGCCCAGCTCGACGATCTTCTTGCCTTCGAACTCGTCGAACAGGTCGCGCGGGTTCTTGCCCAGGGTGTTGACCAGGACGTTCAGGCGACCGCGGTGGGCCATGCCGATGACGATTTCCTTGGCGCCGTAGGAACCGCAGCGCTGGATGATCTCGTCGACCATCGGGATCAGGCTTTCGCCGCCTTCCAGGCCGAAACGCTTGGTGCCCGGGTACTTGGTGCCCAGGTACTTCTCCAGGCCTTCGGCCGCGGTCAGGCGCTCGAGCAGGTGCGCACGCGCCTCGGCGGAGAAGCCGGGACGGCCACGCACGCTTTCCAGGCGCTGGAGGAACCACTTGCGCTGCTCGGAATCGACGATGTGCATGAACTCGGCGCCGAAGGTACCGCAATAGGTGCTCTTCAGGCTGTCGACGATTTCACGCAGGGTCGCCTCTTCCTTGCCGATGTAAAGCTCACCGGTGCGGAAAGTGGTGTCCAGATCGGCACCCGTCAGACCGTAGTGGTCGATCGACAGGTCGGCAGGCGCGGGACGCTGCCACAGGCCGAGCGGGTCGAGGGTGGAAGCCTGGTGGCCGCGGAGACGGTAAGCGTGAATGAGACGAAGGACTTCGACCTGTTTCTTCTCGTGCTCGCTGCTCACGCTACCGGCGGAAACCGGCTGGGCACGGCGCTGGTTCTTGGCCAGCAGGACGAAATGATCGCGCACTGTGGAGTGCGAGACGTCGGGGGCGGGATTGCCATCGGCGGGAAGCTTCTGGAAATACGTGCGCCACTCTTCTGGCACAGCGTTAGGGTCGTGCAGGTAGAGCTCGTAGAGCTCTTCGACGTAGGCAGCGTTACCACCGGATAGATGGGCACTGTTCCACATCCGCTGCATTACGCTTTCGTGCATGCTAGGTCACCCTCGGTAAGGGGACAACCACCTGGCGAAACCTTGAAGGCTCCGAAGTCCTCAGGCAGCGACATCGGTATGGCCACTACAGATCCCGCAGATAGTCCGGGTACCAGCCCGGATGCCCCTGCTGGTCATATTTTTCAAATCTGGGCCATGGCTTTGTGAGCTTGGCCCGCTTAGTTGCTGCGACGCCGGAAGAACTCCGGCGCCACAGGTGTTGCTAGGTACAACTCATATAACAACTGCGAGAGGATCAGGTTCCGCTCTGCAGCAGCATATTACGCACGTGGCCGATCGCCTTGGTCGGGTTCAGACCCTTCGGGCAAACGTTCACGCAGTTCATGATTCCGCGGCAGCGGAACACACTGAACGGGTCGTCCAGCGAAGCCAGGCGCTCTTCGGTCTTGGTGTCACGGCTGTCGGCCAGGAAACGATAGGCTTGCAGCAGTGCGGCCGGACCGAGGAACTTGTCGGGGTTCCACCAGAAGGACGGGCAGGAGGTCGAGCAGCAGGCGCACAGGATGCACTCGTACAGACCGTCCAGCTTCTCGCGCTCTTCCGGGGTCTGCAGACGCTCGATGGCCGGGGCCGGCGTATCGTTCTGCAGGAACGGCTTCACCTTCTCGTATTGCTTGTAGAAGATGCTCATGTCCACGACCAGGTCACGAATGACCGGCAGGCCAGGCAGCGGACGGATCACCAGCTTGCCGCCCTTCAGGCCGGCGGCCGACAGCGGGGTGATGCAGGCCAGGCCGTTCTTGCCGTTGATGTTCATGCCATCGGAGCCGCAGACGCCTTCACGGCAGGAACGACGGTAGGAGAAGCCCTCGTCCTGTTCCTTGATCAGCGCCAGCACGTCGAGGACCATCACGTCCTTGCCGTTGGTGTCGACCTGGAAATCCTGCATGTACGGCGCAGCATCTTTGTCGGGGTTGTAACGATAAACACTCACTTGCAACATGGCGGGCACCCTTAGTAAGTCCGAACCTTGGGTTCGAATGCCGGAACGGTCTTCGGCGCGAAGTTGACGGAACGCTTGGATACGCGCTTCTCACCCGGGAAGTACAGGGTGTGGCACAGCCAGTTCTCGTCGTCGCGCTCCTCGAAGTCTTCACGGGCGTGGGCGCCACGGGACTCCTTGCGGTGCTCGGCCGCGATCGCGGTGGCCTCGGCCACCTCGAGGAGGTTTTGCAGTTCCAGCGCTTCGATGCGCGCGGTGTTGAATGCCTGGCTCTTGTCGTTGATCTTGACGTTGGCGATACGCTCGCGCAGGTCGGCCAGCTGGGCGATGCCCTTCTGCATGTACTCGCCGGTGCGGAACACACCGAAGTAGTTCTGCATGCAGCTTTGCAGCTCGCGCTTGAGCGGAGCGACTTCTTCGCCGCTGGTGCGCTCGTTCACGCCGTTCAGGCGCTTGAAGGAGGCTTCCAGGTCGCTCTCGGAAGCGCCGCGGGCGTCGATGCCCTCTTTCAGCGCTTTTTCCAGGTGCAGACCGGCGGCACGGCCGAATACCACCAGATCGAGCAGCGAGTTGCCGCCCAGGCGGTTGGCGCCGTGTACCGATACGCAGGCCACTTCGCCTACGGCGAACAGGCCTTCGACGATCTGGTCGTTGCCATTGGCATCCTGGGTGATGGCCTGGCCATGGATGTTGGTGGCAACGCCACCCATCATGTAGTGGCAGGTCGGGATCACCGGGATCGGCGCGACGACCGGGTCGACGTGGGCGAAGGTCTTGGACAGTTCGCAGATGCCGGGCAGGCGGCTGTGCAGGACTTCCTCGCCGAGGTGGTCGAGTTTCAGCAGCACGTGGTCCTTGTTCGGACCCACGCCGTTGCCGGCCAGGACTTCCTTGACCATGGAACGGGCGACCACGTCGCGACCGGCCAGGTCCTTCGCGTTCGGCGCATAACGCTCCATGAAGCGCTCGCCGTGGGCGTTGATCAGGTAACCGCCTTCGCCGCGACAACCTTCGGTGACCAGTACACCGGCGCCGGCGATGCCGGTCGGGTGGAACTGCCACATCTCGATGTCCTGCACCGGCACGCCGGCACGCAGGGCCATGCCCACGCCGTCACCGGTGTTGATCAGCGCGTTGGTGGTGGAGGCGTAGATACGGCCGGCACCGCCAGTGGCCAGGACCACGGCCTTGGAACGGATGTAGACGGTCTCGCCGGTCTCGATGCAGATGGCGATGATGCCGACCACCGCGCCGTCCTGGTTCTTCACCAGGTCGACCGCGTACCACTCGTTGAGGAACGAGGTGCCATTCTTCAGGTTGGCCTGGTACAGGGTGTGCAGCAGCGCGTGGCCGGTACGGTCGGCGGCGGCGCAGGTACGGGCGGCCTGGCCACCCTTGCCGAAGTCCTTGGACTGGCCGCCGAACGGACGCTGGTAGATGCGGCCGGTTTCGGTACGGGAGAACGGCAGACCCATGTGCTCGAGCTCGAACACGGCCTCGGGGCCGACGGAACACATGTATTCGATCGCGTCCTGGTCACCGATGTAGTCGGAGCCCTTGACGGTGTCGTACATGTGCCAACGCCAATCGTCGTTCGGGTCGGCCGAAGCGATGGCGCAGGTGATGCCACCCTGTGCGGATACGGTGTGGGAACGGGTCGGGAAGACCTTGGTCACCACGGCGGTCTTGTGGCCGCCCTGGGCCAGTTGCAGCGCGGCACGCATGCCGGCGCCACCGCCACCGACGATGATGGCGTCAAAGGAAAGTGTACGAATGCTAGCCATGGATCACATACCCCAAAGAATCTGCACACCCCAGACGAAGAATGCGAACATCGCCATGCCGCAAACCGCCTGGAAGAGGAAACGCACGACTGTCGCCGCCTTGCCGAGAGCCATCGAAGTCAGGTAGTCGGTGGAGATGGTCCACATACCGACCCACGCATGGACGCTCAGGGCAACCAGGGTCAACAGGCTGAAGATGCGCATCCAACCCTGCGAGAACAGGCCGTGCCAGTCCGCGTAGGAAATGTTGGGGTGAGCAATGAGGTAGCCCAGCAGGAAAATGACATAAGCCGCGAGAACGACCGCGGAAACGCGCTGAGCCATCCAGTCGTAGAGGCCGGAGCGCGAGAAGTTTGTGACGTTAGTTACCATACCCATACCCCCGCCAGAACGATCAGCACCACCGCGATGGCGATGACGATTTTGGAGCCACGCTTACCGCCTTCCAGCGTCTCGCCGACGCCAGCGTCCATGACCAGGTGGCGAACACCGGCCACCAGGTGGTACAGCAGCGCAGACAGCAGGCCCCAGATCACCAGCTTGGCCAGGGGACTGGTCAGGCACGCCTTCACCTGCTCGAAGCCTTCTTCCGAACTCAGCGACTTGTCGAGCGCGAACAGCAGCACGGCAATACCGAGGAACAGGATGACGCCAGAGATACGGTGGAGAATGGACGTGTAAGCGGTGACAGGGAGTTTGATGGTCCTTAGGTCTAGGTTTACAGGTCGTTTGCTATTCACGGCTTTTTTCACACTGAGAGCCCTAACGAACAGGGCTAGTTGTCGGGAAGTGCACTTGTCAGGTACCCATCACCAGGGAGTGGCGACCGTCTATGAAAGCGGGCCAGGAATACCCCTTGCGGTCGGACGCCGAGTATAGACAGTTAGGCTACTAATGACAACGAAAACACCCATCGCCAAATGGTTGATTGCGGGCCTTTTATAAAAGGCGTAAATAGCCCCCTTTTTCTGCGAAAACCCCGCAACGAAAGGCTCTACGGCATGGATTCGCGCAAATTGACTTTCGAATTTATCCCTCTATAGTGGTGCGGGCCCTGCGTGGGGGGTACTGATGATTTCAAGCATAAATAGGAGGCCATCATGGCTGACAAAAAAGCGCAGTTGATCATCGAGGGCTCAGCCCCCGTCGAACTGCCCGTCCTATCCGGTACCATGGGTCCCGATGTAGTGGATGTACGGGGCCTCACCGCCACGGGCCACTTCACTTTCGATCCTGGCTTCATGTCGACCGCCTCCTGCGAGTCGAAGATCACCTATATCGACGGCGACAAAGGCGTCCTCCTCCATCGCGGCTACCCCATCGAGCAACTGGCAGAGAAATCCGACTACCTGGAAACCTGCTACCTGCTGCTGAACGGCGAGCTGCCCACCGCCGCGCAGAAGGAACAGTTCGTCGGCACCATCAAGAACCACACCATGGTTCACGAGCAGTTGAAGACCTTCTTCAACGGCTTCCGCCGCGACGCCCATCCGATGGCCGTGATGTGCGGCGTGATCGGCGCCCTCTCGGCCTTCTACCACGACTCCCTGGACATCAATAACCCGAAGCATCGCGAAGTCTCCGCGCATCGCCTGATCGCCAAGATGCCGACCATCGCCGCCATGGTGTACAAGTACTCCAAGGGCGAGCCGATGATGTATCCGCGTAACGACCTGAACTACGCGGAAAACTTCCTGCACATGATGTTCAACACCCCCTGCGAGACCAAGCCGATCAGCCCCGTGCTGGCCAAGGCCATGGACCGCATCTTCATTCTCCACGCCGACCACGAGCAGAACGCCTCCACCTCCACGGTGCGTCTGGCCGGCTCCTCCGGCGCCAATCCGTTCGCCTGCATCGCCTCCGGCATCGCCGCCCTGTGGGGACCGGCCCATGGCGGCGCGAACGAAGCGGTGCTGCGCATGCTCGACGAGATCGGCGACGTGTCCAACATCGACAAGTTCGTCGAGAAGGCCAAGGACAAGAACGATCCGTTCAAGCTGATGGGCTTCGGCCATCGTGTCTACAAGAACTTCGACCCGCGCGCCAAGGTCATGAAGCAGACCTGCGACGAGGTCCTCCAGGAGCTGGGCATCAACGACCCGCAACTGGAACTGGCGATGAAGCTGGAAGAAATCGCCCGCCACGACCCCTACTTCGTGGAACGCAACCTGTACCCGAACGTCGACTTCTACTCGGGGATCATCCTCAAGGCGATCGGCATTCCGACCAGCATGTTCACCGTGATCTTCGCCCTGGCGCGTACCGTCGGCTGGATCTCGCACTGGCAGGAAATGCTCTCCGGTCCCTATAAGATCGGCCGCCCGCGCCAGCTCTATACCGGCCACACCCAGCGCGACTTCACCGCCCTCAAGGATCGCGGCTGAAACCCGTCACGCCTGGCGAGAAAGGCTGCTTCGGCAGCCTTTTTTGTGCCCGCCCCTTTCCTCCGGACACAAAAAAACCGCCCCGGAGGCGGTCTTTTTGCAACGAAGGCGCGCTCAGCGCTTCTCGGCGGCGCTACGCAGGCCCTTGAGGGTGTTCAGCGGCGCGTCGACCACGAAGCTGTTGGCCAACCAGGAAGGAATGCTGCCACCCGGCTCGGTTTCCACCTGGTAGGTCACTTCCGTCACGCCCTGCCCCTTCGGCTGCAACTTCCACTCGCCGACCAGCTTGGGCACGCGGATCTGGCCCTTTTCCTCGGGGATATAGGTCGGATCGGCCTTAAGGTGACGGATCACGGTGCCATCCGCAGTCTTCTCGGTGGTGACATGGATGACCACGTCGCGACCGGTGACCGGCCAGGGCATGTCGATCTTCGAGTAGGTCCAGGCGTCGGCGCCTTCCTGCTTCAGGAGTTTCATCTCGGCGCAGGCATGGATCCACTTGCAGGAACCCTTGACGTCCTCCTGCAGCGCCTCGATGGTCGCCACGTCGGCCTTGATGTCGGTAACGCCGCGATAAGCCTTGTACTTGGAGCCCTGGACACTGCTGAGGTAGACCTTCACGCCATCCTCGTCCTTGGCCAGCTTCCAGTCTTCGGCCAGCGCATTGCCGGCCACCCCAAACACTGCGGCAGCCAGCACGGTCATACGCAAAATGCCACGCATCGTTCCTGTTCCTCTCTTTATGGTTATTTTCGGTTCGCCGGCCGGGCGGTCGACGCCCTGCAAGCCGCGATCCTGAGCCTTCGGCGCAGGATGCGCAGCAGTATGGCGTGAGACAGCCAGACTTCCAACCCGTTCACGCGGCAGTGATGACTTCCCACTCCGCGATCAGGGCCAGCGCCTGCTCACGGCTGTCGCCGCAGATTTCCGGATCGGCGCCGAACTGGCCGCATACGGCCGGTCGCTCCGGTCGGCCGAACAGCCCGCAGAGATGGTTTTCGTCCAGGTGCAGGCAGCGTACGCCCGCGGGCTTGCCGGCCGGCATGCCCGGCAGCGGAGAGGAAATCGACGGTGCTATGCAGCAGGCGCCGCAGCCGGCTCTACATTGCATGGGAAGGATCTCGCCCGAAAGTTGGCAGAGGAGCGGCCAGGACAGCCGTCCGGAACGGGCGCAAAGAATACGGACCGGCCAGGCCGCCGCCAAGCCCGGCGGATCAGCGGCGCGTTTCCGCCTCGAGACGCGCGCTGCGAAGCTGCCACTGCTCGCGGTTGCCGGCAGCGAACAGCCAGGCCCTGGCCGACTCCGTCGCAGCCCGCCATTGCACCCGGCCCGGCTCGCGCAGGTCGAGGGATTGCGCCGCCGTCGAGTGGCCGAGGAAGGCGTTGCCAGCGGAACCCCAGTAGCCGGCGACCCCGGCCGGCAAGACCCAGGAGCGACCTTCCGCCTCGTCATCGACGATACCGGACAAGCGCTCCCCCGCTCCACGCCGCCAGGACAGGGCGACCCGGTTCAGCTCGCTGTCCGCCAGCGCGACGCGCACCTCCACGCCGCCCTGGCGCGGCTCGAACGACAGCTCGTAGGCGCTGAGCCGGCCATCGGCGCAGCGCAGGTGGCCCTTCAGGGACAAGCGTCGACCGACCAGCTCGAAGCTCTCCAGGCTCTGCTCCTGGCAGCGCAACTGCAGGCGACCGGCGCTTTCCCGCCCGGCCCCGAGAAAACCGCCCTCGCTCTCCCACAACGGCGGCCGGGCGCTACCCGCCACTGACAGGGCGAGGCTCTTGCCGCCCCAGCTCAAGCGGTATTCGCCCAGGTTGAAATCGCGCGGGATGGCAAACGCCGGCGGCACCCGCAGCTCGCTCCACAGAGCCGGCTCCCGCGACGCCTGGCTCGCCCACCAGGCGGCCGCCAGCACGACGGCCAGCCCGCTCAGCGCGAGCCCCCAGACCAGCGAGCGCTTGTGCAACCGCATACCTTTCATCCTTTTCGAGCACCAACCCCTACCGACCGATGCCTGCCCACTTGGTTTTATCGCCGCAGCCAATTAGGCTGCGCCGTCCCAGCCCTCCGGAGCCCATCCATCATGCCTGTCTGGCTGCAAACCGCCTTGTTGCTAGCCTGCTCCAACCTGTTCATGACCTTCGCCTGGTATGGCCACCTGAAGACCCTCAACAGCAAGCCCTGGATCATCGCAGCCCTGATCAGCTGGGGTATCGCGCTGTTCGAATACCTGCTGCAGGTGCCGGCCAACCGCATCGGCTACACCGAACTCTCGGTCGGCCAACTGAAGATCATGCAGGAAGTCATCACCCTGGCGGTCTTCGTCCCGTTCAGCGTCTACTTCATGCAGCAGCCGCTGAAACTGGACTACCTCTGGGCCGGCCTGTGCCTGCTCGGCGCGGTGTACTTCATCTTCCGCGCCTGAGCCGCGTCACGAACGTAGCCGGGCGATCAGGCTGGAGGTATCCCAACGACCGCCGCCCATCGCCTGCACTTCGGCGTAGAACTGGTCGACCAGCGCCGTGACCGGCAACTGCGCGCCGTTGCGTCGCGCCTCGGCGAGCAGGATCGACAGGTCCTTGCGCATCCAGTCCACGGCGAAGCCGAAATCGAACTCTCCGGCCAGCATGCTCTGGTGGCGGTTTTCCAGTTGCCAGGACTGAGCCGCGCCCTTGCCGATCACCTGCATCGCCGCCTCGCCGTCGAGACCGGCGCACTGGGCGAAGTGCAGCGCCTCGGCCAAGCCCTGGAGCAGCCCCGCGACGCAGATCTGGTTGACCATCTTGGTCAATTGCCCGCTACCCACGTCGCCCATTCGCCGGACCATCCGCGCATAGCTGCGCAGCAGCGGTTCGGCGCGTCGATAGAAGGCCTCCTCGCCACCGACCATCACCGTCAGGGCGCCGTTGACCGCGCCCGCCTGGCCGCCGGAGACCGGCGCGTCGAGAAAGCCCAGCTCACGCTCGGCAGCCAGCAGCGACAGCTCGCGGGCGACTTCCGCCGAAGCGGTAGTGTGGTCGACGAACAGGCTGCCCGGCGCCATTCCGGCGAAGGCGCCCTGCTCGCCCAGCGCCACGGCACGCAGGTCGTCGTCGTTACCGACGCAGCAGAACACCAGTTCGGCGCCGGCACAGGCCTCGCGCGGCGTATCGGCGTATCGTCCGGCGTACTCCTCGACCCAGCGCAGCGCCTTGGCCGACGAGCGATTGTAGACGCAGACGCGATAGCCCTCGCGCTGCAGGTGCCCGGCCATCGGGTAGCCCATCGTGCCCAGGCCGAGAAATGCGACCGCAGTCATTCCGTCATCTCCTCGAAATCCGATCCCGCAGCCTAGCACAGCGGTTTGCCGAGGTCCGGAAGCCCCGCCATACTCAGCGCGGACCCTGGTATGGATAGCTCCGATGCCTCACTGGCTGGTAATCGATCTGGAGGCCACTACCGCGGAAGGCGGCTGGCCCCTGGAGGAAATGGAAATCATCGAGATCGGCGCCACCCTGGTCGCCGCCGCGGACGCCCGCGAACTGGACCACTTCCAGCGTTTCGTACGACCGGTCAGGCGGCCGCTGCTGACCCACTTCTGCCGCGACCTCACGCATATCAGCCAGGCCAATGTCGATGGCGCCGCCCATCTCGACACGGTCTGGGAAGCCTTCGAGCGCTGGCTCGCCCAGCATCGTCCGCGACTGGCCGGCTGGGCCAGCTGGGGCGACTACGACCGCCGCCAGCTGGAGCAGGAGTGGCGCCAGCACGGGCTGACCAGCCAGCTCAGCGAAGTGCCGCACGTCAATCTCAAGCAACGCTTCGGCGAAGTCCGCCAACTGCCCCGCCCGGTCGGCCTGAACGCGGCCCTGCAACTGGCCGGGATGAGTTTCCAGGGCCAGCAGCACCGCGCCCTGGAGGATGCCCGCAATACCGCACGGCTGCTGCCGCTGGTATTGCCGGTGGAGCATTGAACGAGGCCCGCGCCGCCTAGTGACGCCTTTCCGAGGCTTGGGCATACTGGCGGGCCTTTTCAAACCCGCCTGTTCACCCCTTCAGGAGAAGCCCATGTTCAAGGTCAACGAATACTTCGACGGCACCGTCAAATCCATCGCCTTCGACATGACCGCCGGCCCGGCCACCATCGGCGTGATGGCGGCAGGCGAATACGAATTCGGCACCAGCCAGCTGGAGATCATGCATGTGGTCGCCGGCGCGCTGACGGTCAAGCTGCCGGGCAGCGACGAGTGGCAGGAATACGCCAGCGGCAGCCAGTTCACCGTCCCGGCGAACAGCAAGTTCCAGCTCAAGGTCGCCCAGGACACCGCCTACCTCTGCGAATACCGCTGAGCCCGGGCAGACAGGAAAACCGGCCGCAGGCCGGTTTTTTCTTGGCCGCCGTCCAGCGGCGGCGGAGGGATCGGTACGCTCATCCGCCGCTGGAGCGGCTTGCCTAGCCCATTCAGCCCTGCGGGAAGCGGTAGTGGCCGATGACCTGGTAGCGGAACAGCAGGTCCTCTTCCCGCACGCCGGCACCGATGTTGTGCAACACCAGCGGCCTGCCCTCCAGCCTGCGATCGGAAAGCACGCCGATATGCAGCAGGCCGTTGTCCAGGCGCCAGGCGACGATGTCTCCGGCCCGGTAGGCGGAGGCGTCGCGGCTCGGCGTCAGTGCCAGGCCCTGGCGGCTGAACCAGGTCATCAGGTTCGGTACGCGGCGGTGATCGATGTTGCGGTCGGTGCCTTTCATCCCCCATTGCTGCGGGTAGGCCGCGAAGTGGCGACGCATGTCTTCGTGCACCGCCTTCTGCAGGTCCAGCCCCTGTCCACGCAGCGCACGGACCACCACGTCGGTGCAGACCCCGGTCTGCAGCGGCACGTCGCCGCCCGGATAGTCCAGTTGCCGGTAGGCCGGGTCGTAGCCCAGGGTTACGCCCACCTGGGCACGCGCCGCATCCACCAGTCGCTGCGGTTCGACCGCAGCGGCCGCCGCCAGCGGCAGTCCGAGCATGGCGAGCAGCAACAGGCGGCGCAGCGCGCCGGATACGTCCTTGTCCATCCTTTCCTCCTAGGCGCCCGCGGGCGCGTCCTGGTCCTTCCCGTATCCCAGCGGATACAGCAGTTCTTCCTTGTAGCCGGCCCAGACCCGGATGGCGTCCGGGAAGCTGTCGTCCAGCGCCGGGTCGCCGCTGTCGACCAGCAACGGGCGGCCCCCGAGGGTCCCCAGCTTGCGCTTGGTGGCGACCACCCGCATGCGCTCCAGGCCGATGGCGCGCAACACCCGGGGACTGATCTGCTGGTTGCCGCGACCGATCACGTGGCCCTGGCCGCCGATGGCGGTGACCAGCAGGAACGCCGGATGACCGTCCACCAGTTCGAACAGCCGCGCCTCGTCGACGTCGCGGGCGAGCACCGCGCCATTCTCCAGCACGTCGACGCCCAGCAGGGTGGTTTCCAGGCCGAGATTGCGCGCCAGGCCATGCAGGGTCGAGCCCGGTCCGAGCACATAGCGCACGCCGTCTTCCCAGCTTTCCGCCAGCCAGTCGGCGAGGTCCACCAGCACCAGCTCCTCGGACTCCATCCCTGCCTGCTTCACGTGCTGCATGAAGTGGCCCTCCTCCGGCACCGTCATCTCGCCGTACCAACGCGCGGCGACGCGGCCGGCGCGCAGCGCCTCTTCGTCGAGGTCGCGCACCTCGCCGCTGGCCAGGCGCACCAGGCCGCCCTCGACCAGGCGCCTGGCCAATTCGCCGGCCGCGCGCGGACTGATGGCATAGACCCCGGAGTGGATCTTCACCCCGGCCGGAATGCCGAGCACCGGCTGTTGCTCGCGCACCACCCCGGCAACATCCCGTGCTGTGCCATCACCACCGGCGAACAGGATCAGGGCGACGCCGGCCTCCTGCAAACGCTCGACCGCCAACCGGGTATCCGCCGCGCTGCTGACCGCTCCCTGCCACTCGCCGAGCAGGCGATGGCGGAAGCCCATGCGCTCGAGCAACTCGCCGCCCATGGCCCCGGGAAAGGTCAGGAACTCGATCTTCTCGACCAGCGGCAACAGGCACTCCAGGGCTATCCGGGTGCGCTCCAGCGCACGTGGTTCGGCGCCTCTGGCCAGGGCCTCGGCGGCCACCCCGTCGCTGCCCTTCAAGGCGACCGGACCACCCAGCCCGGCCAAGGGATTGACCACCAACCCCAGGCGAAACATGTCCATACTCATCCTCGGGCGAACTCCAGGACGCCCACACCGGTCGGACCACTATAACCAGAAAAACCCAGCGGTAGCCGGCAAGCTGGCACGCCGGCTGCAAGATTGCTATGGTCCATGGCTTTCGCGTTGGAGCGGCACGACATCCGCCGTTTGTCACGGCGGTTTCATCTGCGCTCCCTAGACTGCCGATAAACCTGATGAGGAGACGGGCAATGAATTCGCAACACACCGATACCGCCAAGCGCCGCGTGATCCCCTTCAATACGCAGCAGCACAGCGGTGGCGCCATCATCGACGCCCAGGGCCGGGAAATCCCGATCACCGAGGTGATGATCCAGCGCGCCTGCCGCGAACTGGACAGGTCCCTGGAGCAGGAACAGAAGCAGGCCTGAGCGCCCGCCAGCACGACTTCGAAGCCCGGCATCCGCCGGGCTTTTTTTCGCTTGCGCGAAGCCGCGCCCTAGCTCGGCGCCGGCAGGTCCTCGCCGACCAGGTCGAGGAAGGTCTCGACGATCCGCCGCGAGCGCTGTTCGCGCAGGCACACCAGGGTCTCGGTCAGGCGTCGCTGGCAATCGACGATGGGCAGCGCATGGACCCGCGTGTCGGCGCCGAACCTGTCTCTTAGATACATCTGACGCTGCCGACGACTCC